>NZ_JBJZOJ010000110.1:0-8794 GCF_047200655.1 Streptomyces sp. MS06 | reverse complement strand
GGCGATACAGGCGACTTGGTAGGTCACCGGCGTCAACCGGAGCTTCGTTGCGTAAGTAGCTGTCCGTCGGAGCATCGTCACACTGCCGTGACCAGTGCGGATCGCTGATCACCAGGACTTTGAAACCGCCCTGGCAACGCTGACGGCAACAGAGCCGGACAACAACGCACTTCCACGGACGTTGACGGACCGGTAGATTGCCGCTCACCTGCGAAAACGCAATCAGGAAGGGGTCGCCTATCACACGTACTATGTTGTGGCTGGCGGCGTGCCGATCTTGGTCCACAACTCGAATGGGTGTGGGGTTACAACCTTTCACACCGTGCAAGGTCCGGACGACGCAGCTCGTCTGACTTCAGGCGGTGACCCATTCCCCACGGAGCCGCATCGGGCTCACTTCGGCCCGGGAGTCTATGCTAGCCCGTCACCCTGCCCTTTCAACCTCAGCGTCAACTACTGCCGTCAAGCACTCGCTCAGCACGCCACAGCGGCCCCACCGGAAGAAATTCCGGCGGGGCCGCTGCTCATTCCAGAACCACCCAATCAGGGAATAACGGCTTCTGCTTGCGGGTCGTAGCAAACGAGGCCGTGCTTGCGCGCCAGAGCAGCGAGAGCTGCTGCCATCACTTGCTGCCTGGACCACGAAATACTCGCAACCACGAAAGCATCACTGAAATAGAGCGGGCTCATCCAAGGAGAACTGTCCGCGTTTTCCTCAGTGAGATCCGGGAATACCTTGACGAGATCTGCCAGGAACTCGGAAACGGCCACACTAGGGCTAGCGGCAGACGGCTCCTCATTGAGAATCGCCCTGTACGTTTCAAGGGCGCTCAAACCGTCAACCGGATCCTCTGAATACCAGAACGCGAGATCAAAGCTCACCAGACGACTCCCATCGAACATCAAGCACCCAGGGTAGTGCAGCATAGAGCACGAGCGGGCCAGGCCTCCAGCCTGGCCCGCTCGTGTCTACCGTCACTCAGCTGGAGGCCGGTCCTGCGGCACCCAGGCGTCAAAGACGCCATGAAGTTCGTACTGGCCATTCAGGGTAACCGCGGTGTTACCTGGCGTATTTAGCCAGCCATCAAAAAGCTTCTGATCAGGGTTGCGGCCGGCAGATGCGCCCTTTGTTTCAATTCCATACCAACGGCCGTCTATGTTAGCAAGACCATCGAACTTCCGAAGCTTGAACCCAGGGACCCGCACACTCGTCTCTTGGCGCACCACCGTGACACCTTCAGTTTGAAGGTGATCCCATACGGTCTCCTCATTATTGGCGCCGGGCTGGACACCAGTTGTACCGGCGTAATGGCCGTTCGCATCTCGAATGGATCCGTCAGGGTGGAGGAACGTGCCATTACCGAGGTCGACCTTGCAACCTTCGCCGTCGGTGTTATGCACCAATATCGGCGTGGTCCCCACAAGCACATAGTACGTGTGGAGTTGCTGAACCGTGAGATTCCAGCGATCTTTCGCACCTGGAGTCGGTCGGGAGGAAACAACGTGGGCATGGGTGTCGCTGGCCGTGTTGAGGGCGTCACCGACGTGCAGCTTCCCTGCAGGAACCCAGGCGTGGACGGTGTCGTCCCAGAATGGATGGTTGGCAGTGGTGTGGAGAGTGGCCTTGTGGCCGTCCTCGGTACGGATGGTGAGGTCGAGCAGATCGCTGTCGTGGTTGACCCATACATGCTTGACAGTGCGGGCGCCCTGATGCATACCCGTCTTGGGGTTACCTGCCTGAACCTTGTCGCCAGCCCTGATCTGTCCGATCTGCTTGGCCTTGCCGTCTCCCATCAGGACTTTGGTGTCGGGCGAGAAGCTGCACTTCCCACCTGATTCCGTGCCATCGGCCGGCCCAGCGCCGGCCGATGGCAACGGGACACAGGTATTGCCGACAGTCCAGCCCGCGGTCGGGTTGCAGTAGACGTTTCCGGTATCGGGATCGAGCAGATTCCCGCCGCTGATGCATTGGAAACCCAGGAAACTGGCGCATTCGGCACCACCGTCCAAGGCGCTGCCATCAGAAGCAGGGTCGAAGACATTTGCGAGAGAATCCAAGGCGCCGATCAGACCGTCAACCGGCTGCGTGTCCGAGGGACCGGTCTGCGAAGACTTGGTGCCGTTCTGCTCAGGACTCTCGCCGCCCTTGGGCTGGCCTGTCGGGTTCTCACCCGGGTTCTCCTTGAGACCGTCACCAGCATCCGGGTGGTACACCGACTGCCCGTCGGCATTGCAGGTGTAGTAACCGGCAGCGAGGGCAAACGCCGCCGCAACCCCGACTTCTTCAGCCGCAACCCCGACTTCTTCAAAGGTGAGTCCAGCTCCGGCTGCCCCACCCAGGCCGAGAGAGCTGGTGAAATTGCCCCAACTCCACCAATTTCCATCGATATGACGACTCATCACCTTGAGTCCATGCCTGGTGGCGGTACTGCTGACGTCGCTGTATCCGCTGGCGGCGTCCATCGCACGCATCTTGCCGGCCCAGTTGTAGGCGATGCCACCAGAAGCCGTTGAGCCTCCGCCGCCTCCACCACCTCCACCGCCTCCACCGGTGCGGCCCGGGGAATGCCCACCGCCGGTGCGACCTGGGGAGCGCCTACCGCCCGAGGGCCGAGCCGCGCGAGGAGCCGCTGGGGCCTGCGGTTGCGCAGCAGAACAGGAGAAGTTACCCGAAGGGTCGGCGTTGCTCAGTGGGTTGTCGTTGCCGTAGGCGTAGGGGTTGGCGTTGACCGACGGGACAGGGGGCTGCATCGTGGCGTCCCGGCTGGTGAAGCTGCCGGTCGAGGGGGCGTACCAGCGACTTGCAGTGGCAATCCGGCCGTTGGCCGGGTCGGTCCATCCACCCTGGTAGCCCAAGCTGTACTGGCTGCCGCTGCTGGCGATCGTCCGACCGTACGGGTCATAGGCGGTTGAGCCGCTCAGCGCTGTGCCGGTTGCGGTAAAGGTGGCGGTCAAGTCCCCGTGCTGGTCGGTGTAGGCGAGGACAGCACCGTCGCCGTCGGCCACGCCGATCAGTGCACCGCCGGGTCCTCGGCTGTAGGTGTCGGTACCGTCAGAGACGATGGTGTTGCCGGTGCCGTTGTAGGTGAAGGTGGCTGCGCCGGCGGTGGAGAGGCGCCCGAAGGCATCGTGTGTGTAGGTGGTGGTCCCGTCTGTGACGAGTTGATCGAAGGCGTCGTAGCCGAGGTCTTCGCTGGTGCTGCCGGTGACGGAGACCAGCGTGCCCCGAGCCGCGTAGTTGTAGGTCGTGGTGGCCCCACCACTCGTGGTGGCCGTCAACTGGTCCCGCGCGTTGTAGGTGGCGGTGGTGCCGACAGCGCCGGTGGCGGTGCTGGTCCGATTGCCGGCGTCGTCGTAGCCGTAATCAGTCGTGGCTGTGCCGTTGTCCCACGAGGTCAGGCGGCCTGCCTCGTCGTAGGTGTAGCTGTTGGTGGCTGCTCCGGCAAGCCCGCTGGTGGTCTGGCCGGTGATGTGGCCGGCGGTGTCGTAGCCATAGGTTGTGGATGCCTCGGCGGTGCCACCAGGGGCCGAGAGAATGTCGCTTGTGAGACGGTGCTGAGTGTCATAGGTGAGCTTCTGGGCCGCGTTGCCACCGCCGTACGACACATCGGTGATCTGGCCGACGCTGTTGCGGCTGTACGTTGCGGTGGCTTTGGTCAGCGGGTCGGTGACGGTCGCCAGGTGGCCGTCGGCGTCGTAGGTGAAGACGCTGGTGCCTGCCTCGTCGGTGCGCGAGGTCGCTTGGCCGTTGGAATCGTAGGTGTAGCTGGCAGTTCCGGAAGGCCCGGAGGCGGTAAGGATCTCGCCGCGGTCGTCGTAGGTGTACGTGTTGGTGCCGTTCGGAGCGCTGGCAGCGATGGTGCGGCCGTCAGCGTCGTAGGCAAAGGTGCGAATGCTTGTGGTCGCCTCGGCTCCGCTGCCTGACTCGCTGGTCAGACGGCCCTCGGCGTCGTAGTTGATGGACTGGCTGACGCCACCAGGGCGGGTCACTGCGACGGGATGCCCGTCGGCGTCGTAATCGAGCGTGGTCGTGCGGTCGGAGGCGTTCGGGAAGGAAGGGGTGCTCGGCTCGATGATGGATTCGCGCAGGCCGAACGGGTTGTAGGTCGTAAGGGTGGCGTTGCCATTGCCGTCGGTGTAACGGGTGCGCAGCCCGGCGGCGTCGTAGCCGAAGCTCGTGGTGATCGAAGACGTGGAACTGACCGGCTCGGTCTGCTGGATCAGTGCGTCGCCGGCATCGTATGTGTAGGTGGTGGTGGCGCCGTTCGCATCGGTGACTGCGGTGGGGTTACCGGCCGCGTCGTAGGTGGTGGATGCGGAGGCCAGAGTGGTGCCAGAGGCATCGAGAGAGGCTGTGGCGGTGAGTCGCCCGGCGAGGTCGTAGCTTCGGCGGATGGCCGTGCCGTCGGGCAGGGTGGTACCGACCAGTCTTCCGGCGAGGTCGTAGGTGAAGTGGGTGACATTTCCCAGCGGGTCGGCGGCACTGAGTTGATTGCCCGCGGCATCGTAAGTGGCGGTGGACTTCTGTCCGCCGGGGAGCGTGGTCGATGTGCGGTTGCCCGCTTCGTCGTAGCCGTAGGTGGTGGTGTCGGTGGTAAGGGAGGGCTGGCGAACCACTTCACTGACGGTCAGGGCTCGGCCCAGATCGTCGAAGGTTCCGTGCGTGACCGCGCCCGTCGGTTCGGTGACGGACAGCAATTCCCCGTCAGCGTCATAGACGTTGTGAGTGGTCGGAGTTATGCCGTCGACCGTGGGCTGGACGATCTGGGCGATATTGCCGAACTGGTCGTAGGTCGAGGTGGTCGTGTTGCCGTTGCCGTCGGTGAATGCGACAACCTGTCCGGCGGCGTCGTAGCTTGCGGTGGCCGTGGGGGTGATGGCGGCGGCTGCCCCAGGGGGCGTATAGGCAGGTTCCGAGGTGGCAACGCGTTCGCCGTCGTCGTCGTAGGTGTAGGTGGTGATGTTGCCATCAGGATCGTCGACGGAGGTCCGGTCCCCGAAGGTGTCGTAACCGTAGAGAGTGATCGGGTGGACCTGTTGCGGCGAGGTGCCGTTCACTTCAGCGTTCACCACCGGCGCGGTGACCTGCGTGAGACGGCCGGCTTGGTCGCTCGTGTAGGCGGTGGTGTAGTCGGCGGCGCCGACGCCCGAGACGTTGCCGCGTGGGTCGGTTACGGAGGTGAGCACTCCGCGCTGGTCGTAAGTGCGGGTCGTGACCAGGTTGGTGCTGCCGTCGTGAACGGTCTGGGCCGTGACGTCACCGCGGCTGTCATACGTGTAGTCGCTCTGCTCGGTGGTGTCGCCCTGGGTGGCCGACTGGGAGGTGAGATTTCCGACGCCGTCATAAGTGTAGGACGTAACGATGCCGAGACCGTCCGGGTCAAAGGTCCGCTTGGTGGTGCGCCCGGCAGGATCGTACGTGTACTCGCTCTTCACCAGAGCGTTGGTGTCCAGCTCGGTGGTGATGTGACCCGCGGCGTCGTAGTAGTAGGTGTGGAGGTACTTGCTACTGACAGAGCCGTCCGAGTTGTGGAAATTGGTGATCGCGCTGTAGTACAGCCGATGCGTGGAGTGATACTTGTAGGCGGTTGTCCCGCCCATTGCGTCGGTCTCGGAAGCGAGCAAACCGTCGGGGTCGTACGCGCGGGAGTCGAGGACCAGAGCACTTGCTGAGGAGGGATTGACCGGATCACCGATGTAGTTGGTCAGAGTGGTGGTGAGCAGCTGACCGGTGGGCCCGTAGGCGTAGCTGTAGGCGTTGCCATCGGCGTCGGTCTCGGTAATGCGATTGCCGTACCCGTCGTAGCCGTAACTGGTCTTGCGGCCCTCCGGGTCGGTGACCGATTCGGTCTGGTCGTGGCTGTTGTAAGTCCAGGTGGTGGTACGGGTGGTATCACCTCCCGTGGTGTCGGACACCTTCAGCGACGTGGTGTTGCCGTCGTCGTCGTAGGTGTAGGTGGCCCGTGCGGTGTGGTGGCCACCGGTAACGGCATCGGTGGTGGCGGGAGCGGTGCGGATGAGCAGCCGGTTGGCCGCATCGTAGGTGTAGTTGGTGGTGACGCCGGCAGGATAGCTGTCGGAGACCTGAGTGGATGCGGTGGTGCGACCGAGCGCGTCGTGGGTGTAGTTGGTCTTCAGGCCGGACGGAGCAGTCACCTGTGCCAGGTCTCCGGCCCCGTCGTAGGCATAGCTCGTGGTGTTGCCGTCGGCGTCCTTCACGGTGGCCGGCAGGCCGGCCGGTTCGGTACCGCCGCCGATCGCAGGCTCGGTACCCACAGTGTACGTATGCGTGGTGATGTTGCCGTCGGCGTCCTTCGCGGTGAGCAGGTCACCGTTGGCCGAGTAGGTGTACGTGGTGGCGTATGTGCTGTCGGCGGGGCCGGAGGACCGGGCATCGGCGTATGCGGTGGGTTCGTCGTTGCGGGGGTCGGTGACGCTGTACGCGCCGACAGCCGGGTAGCTGTAATAGCTGGTGTAGCCACCTGTATATGCATCGCCGACGGTGTTGGTCAGCACATCACCACGTGCATTGTGCGTGTAGCGGGTGTAGTCGCCGTCCGGCCGGGTGACACTGGAGACGAAGCCGTGGGTGTCGTAGGCGTACGAAACCGTGTGACCGAGGGCGTTGGTGGCGGAGATCAGACGGCCGCCGTGACCGGGGTCGTACTGGTAGGTCAGAGTCTTGTCACCAGGGTCCGTGACCGAGACTGTGGTGCCGGGGGCGGCTCCGTCGGAGAAGCTGCGGGCTGCGAAGGCGCTCGCGATGTCGTCATCGCTGAGCTTGTCGGCAAACAGGGCTGCCTCGGCGATTGAGCCCTTGAAGTATCCCTGGATGTTGCCGGACTGCTGAGCTGGCCAGGATCCGGACAGGTACCCGGCGCCCAAGGAACAGTAGATCTGCCCATGGCTGTCGAAGTCCTTGCCGGTTCGCTGGTCCACCTGGTTGCCGTCGAGATACAGAGTCTGAACGTCGTCGGTACCGATACTCAGGTCGGCCTGATGCCAGGCTCCGTCGGTGACGGTACCGTCCGACTTCATCGGGGAGACGTAGCCGTCCCAGAACTGCCCGTAGAGGTGACCATCGGAGCCGACATACAAGGCCGGCGTGGAGTCGCCGCTGGGGGTAGTGCCGATGGGGCTGCTCTGGTAACTGAACAACACTCCACCGGCTGTGGTGGTCTTGAACCACAGTTCAAGGGTGAGGTGCGCCTGATCGCCGCTCACGGTGCTGATGGTGTCGTCAGGCAGTTCGATGTACGAAGAGGTGCCGTTCAGGGACGCTGCGGTGTCGGTAGCTCCGGAGTAGAGGCCGGTCGCGCCTAGCGTCACGGCGTGATAGGTCGCAGGGCCGTCGGAGCAGTACGTTGTGGCGTCCGCCGTGCAGTCCGCAATCTCGTTCAGAGCCTGGCTGCCCGAGGTCTCACCCAACCTCCAATAGTCCGCCGGCGCACGGCTGAGCGTCGCACCGCGGTAGTAGGCGCCCGAACCCCTCGTCGCGGGGATGCCCAACTTCCATGTCCCGCCATTGGTATCGGTGATCTGCGACGCCCTGTCGTGTTCGACGTCGTAGGCGGCCGCCATACGAGTCTTCCCCGACGGCAGAGTGACACTGGTCAATTCACCGGCGGCGCGAGTGCCGACTTCGTACAACTGCTGAACCGTCGGGGCACCGAGCGCATGCGTGTAGAAGGCGACCTCGGCGATGGCCCCGTCGAAATAGCTCACGTCCGCGGGTGAATCGATCCAGGCCTTTGCGAATCCGGCACCGATGTACGTCAGCGTGTTGGACTGGTCGTCGGGGATCCCGGAGAACGTATCCTGCTTGGTGCCATCCAGATAGAGGGTCTGGGTGGCACCGTCCGAGGTGAGCACAGCATGGTGCCAGGCGTCGTCGGTCACCACGCCGGACGAACCGAAGGTGTCGCTGCCAGAACCGCTGACGCTCCACCAGTGACCATGGAGCTTGCCGTCGGTTCCCACATAGAGCACAGGGGTCCAGGTCCCGGATGCGCTGGTTGCTCCGTTGATCGCCTTCGACTGATCGCCGATCATCACACCCGGTGACGAGGTCCTGAACCACAGGCTCACCGCACGGCTTTTCCCCTGATGCAGGAGGTCAGACGGTACGGAAACATAACCGTCGGCCCCATCGAAGGAAGCGGCCTCAGTCGGTGAGCCAGGCAGCGGGCCAGAAGTTCCGAGCGAGACGCCGGTTGCGGAGTAGGTTCCGTTGTCATTGCCCTCGTTGACGGCGACTTCACTCGCTGCGGTTGTTCCGGACGATTCGGCAAGACGCCAGTACGAGGCGGGGCCGGAGTCAAGCACTGCAGAGCGGTAATGCGAGCCCGAGGTATAGGCGTAGGTGGTACAGGCAGTGGCGGAGGTAGGTGGGCACACCTCGGTCAGGTCGTCACCACTGTAGGAATACGTCCAGGCCTCGGATGTGCCTCCGGTGGTCACTGGATCAGTGGCCACCTGACTGACGTGGCCTCCGCTCCAGGTGAAGTGCAGCGATCGGCCACTGCTGGCGTTGGTGACCTCGTTGAGGGCGCCGTCGGTGTCGTAGGCAAGATTCTCGGCACGGTCCAGTCGGTCGCTGATCTTCGTCAGTTTCCAGGCGGTTCCGGACGGTTCGCCGAAAGTGTAGGTGGTGCCCGACTTGTCATGCAGAGTCCAGCCCCCAAGGGCACCGGCATTCGGGCCGAGGGTCTCGAACTCTCCGGCGGCCGATGTGTAGACGGCCATGCCGGTGCTGGTGCGGGTGCCGCCGGAGTAGGACGACGAGCCGAAGGAG
>NZ_JBJZOJ010000109.1:0-9840 GCF_047200655.1 Streptomyces sp. MS06 | reverse complement strand
ACGGTACGGCGGACGGGGCGGATCCGGCGGTCCCGGTCACCCGGACGCCGCAGCGCGGGTCGTGCCGGAGCGGGGTGCCGGAGAGCGGTCCGCCGCCGAGATCCAGTGCCTCTCACGGGTCTGCCGCCGACCGCCGGGCGGAGGTCACGGTATCCGGGGAGCGGAATTCTTCCTGCCGCACCGGTCGAATAATCGGTTGAATCCTGGCAAGGTGGGCGCATGGCTGATCGGGGAGCGAGCGCCCTGTCACTCCCGGAGGACTGGCCCGCCCACCCGGATCCGATCCTGGCGCTCAACCGCATGGGCAGCTTCGACTGGGACCTGGACACCGCTCTGTTCCACATGGACGCCCAGGCCCTCGAGGTCTTCGACCTGCGCCCGGAGGAGTACGGCGGACGCCGCGAGGACCTCTCCGCCCGGGTGCCGCCGCACGAGGAGCGGCGGCTGGACGCCCTGATCGCCCGCGCCATCAAGGACGGCAGCGAGAACTACGGCGCCTACTTCCGCATCCGCTGCCGCGACGGCAGCCTGCGCTGGACCCACACCCAGGGCTACATCCGGCGCGACGGGACCGGCCGCCCCCGGCGCATCATCGGCATCGTCCGCGACGCCACCGAGGAGCTCGCCGACCCGGCCGCGCACCGCGAGGACGACGTCCTCGACGACACACGCCGGCAGCAGACCAGCGTCGTCCAGCTGGCCACGGCCGCGCTCGCCCACGCCCGCACCGTGAAGGACGTCATCGACGTCCTCAAGGACACCCGGGGCCTCACCCACCTGGGCGCCAAGAGCCTGGTCGTGGGCCTGATCGAGGCCGGCCGCATCCGGCTGATCGCCGAGGGCCCCGAGGGCAGCTTCGTACCCGGCACCCGGGTCACCGGGATCGACGAGCCCTACCCGATGAGCGAGGTCGTCCGCACGCTCGCGCCCCGCTTCATCGAGTCCCCGGAGGAGTTCGCCGCCGGCTACCCGATCCTGTGGCCGCACATCACCGACCTGAAGATCACCGCGGCCGCCTACCTCCCGCTCATCGTCCAGGCCCGCCCCATCGGCGCCATGGGGCTGCTCTACAGCGACCGGCGCAGCTTCACCACCGACGAGCGCAACATCCTTCTGGCCCTCGGCAGCAGCATCGCGCAGAGCCTGCAGCGGGCCATGTTCTACGAGCAGGAGATGGACATCGCCCAGGGGCTGCAGCACGCCATGCTGCCCCGCACCATCCCCAGCGTCCCCGGAGCCGACGTCGCCGTCCGCTACCGCGCCGCCACCATCGGCGGCACGCTGGGCCGGGACATCGGCGGCGACTGGTACGACCTGATCCCGCTGCCGGGCGGCCGGGTCGGCGCGGTCATCGGCGACGTCCAGGGTCACGACACGCACGCCGCCGCGGTCATGGGCCAGCTGCGCATCGTGCTCCGCGCCTACGCGGCCGAGGGCCACACCCCCGCGACCGTCATGGCCCGCGCCTCCGTCGTCCTCAACGAACTGGACACCGACCGGTTCGCCACCTGCCTGTACGCCGAGGCCGACCTGTCCACCGGCGTCGTCCAGGCGGTCCGGGCCGGCCACATCGACCCGCTGGTGCGGGCCGCGGACGGCAGCTGCCGCCGGATTCCGGTCGCCGGCGGGCTGCCGCTGGGGCTGTCCGCCGAGTTCGGCAGCCTGCAGTACCCGGTCGCCACTCTGGAACTGGACCCCGGCGACACCCTGGTGCTGTGCACCGACGGCCTGGTCGAGGAGCCCGGTTCCGACGTCGACGACGGTATGCGCAGCCTCCTCGCACTGCTCGCCTCCGGCCCCGGCGACGTCCGCGCCCTCGCCGACCGGCTCATCGAGGTGGCGGAGGAACGCGCCGGCGACGACGACGTGGCACTGCTCCTGCTGCGCCGCCGCGCCCTGGAGACCCCGGGGGCCGGAGGCCGCCTCCAGCAGCACGTCGCCCCCGGTGACCCCGAGGCGCTCCGGCAGGCGCGGCAGATGATCCGCGCCGCGGTCCGGGTCTGGGGCGCCGGGGAGCGGGCCGACGAGATCGAACTCGCCGCCGACGAGCTGGTCACCAACGCCCTGATGCACACCGAGGGCGCCGCAGTGCTCACCCTGCGCCTGCTCACCGGAGCCGACCGCCGGCTGCGGGTGGAGGTCGAGGACTCCTCCAGCGCCCTGCCGCGCCGCCGGGAAGCGGGGGAGTCGGGGGTCTCCGGACGCGGCCTGCTCCTGGTGGAGCTGCTCACCGAGTCGTGGGGCGTGGAGGCGCGGGGCGGCGGCAAGTGCGTGTGGGGCGAGTTCGTCGTTCCGCAGAGCGGCTGATCCGTCCCTCCGGGCGGTGGAGCTGAGGATCCGGGCGGGCGGTGGCACGCTGGACGCATGCCGGAACTCCCCGAGGTCGAAGCGCTCAAGGAATTCCTCACCGGGCACCTGGTCGGCCGGCAGATCGTCCGGGTGCTGCCGGTCGCGATCAGCGTCCTGAAGACGTACGACCCCCCGGCCACCGCGCTGGAGGGCGGCACGGTCACCGCCGTGCAGCGGCACGGCAAGTTCCTCGACCTCGCCGCGGACAACGGACTGCACCTGGTCACCCACCTGGCCCGGGCGGGCTGGCTGCAGTGGCGGGACCGGCTCCCCGACGGTCCGCCGCGGCCGGGCAGGGGTCCGCTCGCCCTGCGGGTCGCCCTGGAGACGGGGGAGGGGTTCGACCTGACCGAGGCCGGTACCCAGAAGCGTCTCGCGGTGTACGTCGTCACCGACGCCCGGCAGGTCGAGGGGGTGGCCCGGCTGGGCCCCGACCCGCTGGCGGCCGACTTCGACGAGCAGCGCCTGGCCGCTCTCCTCGCGGGCGAGCGCCGCCGGATCAAGGGCGCCCTGCGCGACCAGGGCCTGATCGCCGGAGTCGGCAACGCCTACAGCGACGAGATCCTGCACGCGGCGCGGATGTCACCGTTCAAACTGGCCGCTTCCCTGAGTCCGGAGGAGGTCCACGTGCTGTACGAGGCCCTGCGCGCCACCCTCACCGGGGCCGTCGCCCGCTCGCGCGGGGTCGCCGCCGGCCGGCTCAAGGCGGAGAAGAAGTCCGGTCTGCGCGTCCACGGCCGCACCGGGCAGCCCTGCCCGGTCTGCGGGGACGCCATTCGCGAGGTCTCCTTCAGCGACTCCTCGCTC
Source organism: Streptomyces sp. MS06 (assembly GCF_047200655.1). NCBI lineage: Bacteria > Bacillati > Actinomycetota > Actinomycetes > Kitasatosporales > Streptomycetaceae > Streptomyces > Streptomyces sp. MS06. The sequence continues at coordinate 6,684 of NZ_JBJZOJ010000109.1, read as the reverse complement.
CAGTACTGCCCGGACTGCCAGACGGGCGGCAAGCCGCTCGCGGACCGCAGGATGTCCCGGTTGCTGAAGTGACGCGCCGCCGCGCCGGGACCTGCGTGCCCCAGGGACCTGCGTGCCCCAGGGACCTGCGTGCCCCAGGGACCTGCATGCCCCAGGGACCTGCGCGCCGTGGGGCACGTGCGACGTGGGGTTCGTGCGACGTGGCTCCTCCGCGCCCCCGTCGGCGGCTCCGCGTCGCCGTGCCCGGGCCCGACGGCGGTCCGCCGGGCCCGCCCCGGTCCGCCGGGAGCAGCGCCGGCTGCCGAAGGCGTCCCCGGTGCCGCTACCGGGTGCGGGTGTCCACGGTGACCAGGCGCCGGCCGTCCGCGGTGCGCACCTCGTAGTGGTCGATCTGGTCGGGGTGCAGGGCGGCGCCGCCCTGCAGGGTGCTGGGACCCTCGGCACGGCCGGGGACCGCCCAGCTCGTCACCGTCTGCTCGGAGCCGTCGCGGCCGACGGCCACCAGCCGGCAGGAGCGGTGGCCCGAGCCGTCCCTGATCCTCAGCTCGACCCGGCTGCCCCACGCCTCGTCCCGGGCGACGATCTGGGCCCACACCCCCGAGCGCGCGTCGGTCGCGGCGAGGGGGGCGACGCCGTGTCCGCCGGCCGCCACCACCGCCACGGCGGAGCCGCCCAGCGACAGCAGCACCGACGCGGCTACCGCGAACCGGAACCGCCGGCGGGCCGCGCGGCGGCGGGCCGTGATCCGGCCGAGCAGCCGGTCCAGCAGGATGTCGCCGGGGCGCGCCATCGGGTGCACCGGGCGTGGGGTGGCCGACCGGTACAGCAGCAGCTGCCGTGCGGTGGGGCCGAAACCGGTCACCTGCGCCGTGCACCGGGGGCAGTCCGGGAGGTGGTCCTCGAATCGGAAGGCGTCCGCCGGATCCAGCACGCCCAGCGCGTACGCGGCGGCGTCGTGATGCCTCTCCAGGGGACTCATGCGCATCCTCGTGCCGTTGAGTGGGGGTGGGGTTACTCCTTGCTCCCACCCGTACGCACCGGACAGCCGAATCACTCAAGCCACGCACGGAATCGCCCTAGGGGTGTTCGGAGCGGGGCGGGCCGCGGATTGGTCCGCCCCGCGGAATGTCCCGCAACGGCTCGGCGGTGCCGGACGAAGCGCTTGCGAGGGCAGGTCAGAACAGGTGGATCGCCAGGTGCCCGAGGGGTAGTCCGAGCCGCCAGGCCGGTGTCCACACCTGGGGGCCGTCGTCCTCGCCGACGCCGCCCGCGCCGTCCGGCACCGCGTCGAGGTCCGGCGCGAGCAACTCGGTCTCCTCCAGCCACCGCCACGCGGACTCGGCCAGTGCCAGGTCCGGAGCCGGCCGGCGGGCGGCGGCCGCTTCCGCGGAGCACGCCGCCAGGCGCTCGCGCACCCAGTTCTGCCAGGGCTGGTCGTAGGCCGTCAGCGACAGCCAGGTCTCGAGTTGGGAGACGACCCGGATCCCGGACAACTCGCCCTCGGTGTCGGACAGGAACACGGTGAGCGCCAGCGCGTCCCGTCCGGCGCGGAACTCGAACGACGTCGGCGGCATCAGATCGCCGGTCCGCAGCAACTCGTCCGCGATGTACTCGGCGTACAACCAGGCCATGGGAACGCTCAGTTCACCGCCGCCGGTGTCGTCCGTGCTCTGTTGACCTCTGTCCAGCATCCCTTCCTGCCTTCCTTCGGTGCTGCGCGTAGCCCGATGCCGGACCCCGCGACAGGGTCCCGGTCCGGAACACGGATGAGGACAGCCGATTACTCAACCACGGTCCGCAGCAAGGCGCTTTACGAAGGATTTACCGATCGCTCGGTTTCGTCGCAGGTCGGCCGCGTATCCGGACAGGATTCGGCGCAGGAGCCACGGCATGTGGTACAAGCGCGACTTCACGGTACCGGGAGCGACGTGCAGGGGTGCCGCCGCTCCCGTCCCACTCGTCCCGTGGAGGCACCCGGGCATCACGACGTCACGCCGGCCCGGAGTGAGAGTCTTCACACCGGCCCGGACGCCGGCTGCGGCGGGGCCCACCCGCTGGGCGGTCGTCCTCCGCGGGGGTGCGGGTGGTCGCGGCCGGGACGCGTGCGGTGGGCCGCGTCCGGTGCGCCGCGGGCGGGGGCGTCCGGGCGGGGGCGTGCGTCCGGCCGGGCGCAGGACGGTCGCGGCGTCGGGGGATCGGGTCGAGGCGCGGCCGCTGCCCCGTCCGGCGCACGCCGGACGGGTAGAGACGGCGCCCGAACCGTTTGCGGCGGCGGCTGACCTCATACCTATCTGTGCGTAAATATGACTGCAATGGGGTGAGTGATGTTCGCACGCAGACACCAGGTGGCTCTGGCCCTGACGGCCGTACTCGCCGCGGCGGCCGCCTGCCAGGCCCACGACCACGAGCAGCGACCGCCCGCCGGCTCCGGGCGCCCGGCACCCACGGCCTCGGCCGCCCGCGGGTTCACCCTCGTCGCCACCGGCGAAGTCCTCCCGCACACCTCCGTCATCGACCGGGCCCGCTTCGACGCGGGGGGCGGCGGCTACGACTTCCGGCCCATGCTCGCCGGGGCCGGACCGCTCGTCTCCCGTGCCGACCTGGCCCTGTGCCACATGGAGACCGTGTACGGAGCGAACGGGAACTACAGCGGCTACCCCACCTTCAAGTCCCCGCCCCAGATCGCCCAGGCCCTCGCAGCGACCGGCTACGACGGCTGCTCGACCGCCTCGAACCACACCCTCGACGACGGCGCCGACGGCATCAGCCGCACCCTGGCCGCCCTCGACGCGGCCGGCGTGCGCCACGCGGGCGCGGCCCGCACCCAGCAGGAGGCCGACTCCGTCACGATCATGCGGGCCGGTCCCGCGAAGCTCGCCCACCTCGCCTACACCTACGGCACCAACGGCCACCCCATGCCCCCGGGGCAGCCCTGGGCCGTCAACCTCATCGACGCGGACCGCATCGTCGCCGACGCGCGCGCCGCCCGCAGTGCGGGCGCCGACGTGGTCGTCGTCTCCCTGCACTGGGGCACCGAGTGGCAGGACGCACCGGACCGGCAGCAACTCGCCCTGGCCCGCCGCCTCACCGCCTCCCGCACCGACGGCCGACCCGACATCGATCTGATCCTCGGCACCCACGCCCATGTCCCGCAGGCGTACGAGAAGGTCAACGGCACCTGGGTGGTCTACGGCATGGGCGACCAGATCGCCGGCGAGATGTTCAACGGCACGGGTGCCCGGGACCGGCGCGGCAACCAGTCCACCCTGGCCCGCTTCACCTTCGCCCCGCCGGCCCGGCCGGGCGGCCGGTGGGACGTCGTCAAGGCCGAGTTCGTACCGCAGCTCTTCGACATCGACGCGGGCCGGCTGGTGAACCTCAACCGCGCCCTTGACGAGGGAGCGGAGGTACGCGGGACCCGCGACCGGATCAGGAGCGTCGTGCTGAGCCGGGGCGCGGCCGAGGACGGACTGGTGATGGGGAAGTAGGACGCCGCGCGCAAGGCCCCCGGCCGCCGGGAGACGCTCTCGGCGGCTGCCCGCGGCCGCCGTCCCCCGGTACGCGGGCTCCGTGCGGCACCCGCACCGGGCCGGCCGCCCGAAGCGACGCCCCGCGGCGCCGGGGAGGGCGGTCCGTGCCCGCTCCGGCCTACGGCACCACGGTCACCGGCCACCGCCCGGCCTTGACCAGGCGCACGGCCACCGAACCGACGAAGCGGTGCCCGGCCTGCTCGGACGCACCCACCACCACGGCGTCCGCCCTGAGGTCGTCGGCGGCCTCCACCAGACCGCTGTACGGGTCCCCGCGGACGGTGTGGAACTCCCAGCGCACCTCGAAGATGCCCCTGACCCGCTCGGTCGCCTCCCGGATCTGCCGGACCAGGTCCTCGGCGATCTCCTCGGTCGTCCCGGCCACCGGCGCCCCCATCGCCGCACCCGCGGCGAGCACGGGCTGCACGTACACGACGGCGAGCAGCGCCCGCTGGCGGCGAGCCAGCCCGCCCGCGTACGCCGCGGCCCGCAGCGAGGAGTCGGAGCCGTCCACCCCGACCACGATGACCTTCGGCCCGTCCGTGCCCCGCTCGAACGGCCGGGCGTGCTGCTCTGTCACACCGCGAGGCTATCCGACGGCCCCGCTCCGCCCGGCGGCCGGGAGGTCGCGCCCGCTCGGCCGAACGGCGGCGGACGCCGCCGCAGCCCTGCGCCGAACGGGTGATTTCCTTCCGCCACGCCGGTGTCGTCGTGGTGCGCCGCCCTCTTCGGGGGTGAGGGATGACTCATGAAGAAGGATCAGTTGCTCACCCGGCGCCGGGCGCTGCTGGCCGGGGCCGCCGCAGTCGCGGCGGCCGGTACGGCCGGTGTCGTCGAGCTGGCCGCCGGCGGGAAGCCGGCCCGCTCCGCACCGCCCGCCGGCGGCTCTCCGGCGCACCCCCTCCCGCAGAAACCATCCGCCTACCGCCTGCGGCCCCTGACCGGCTACGGAGGCGCCCCCCGCGCCCCCCACGGCACCCCCGTGCGCCACAAGCCGCTGATGGAGGTCCCCGCCCGCGGCCGCACCATGGTGCTGACCTTCGACGACGGGCCCGACCCCCGCTACACCCCGCACATCCTCGACACGCTCCGCGAGTACGACGTGCGCGCGACGTTCTTCGTCTGCGGCGAACAGGCCGAGTGGAACACGAAGTTGCTGGCCCGGATGGCCGACGAGGGACACGTCGTCGGCAACCACACCTGGTCGCATCCGCTGCTGACCAGGCTGAGCCGCTCCCGGATCCGCTCCGAGATCGAACGCACCAGCGATGTCATCGAGGACGCCTACGGGGAGCCCCCCCAGTGGTTCCGGGCGCCCTACGGGGTCTGGAACCGCGCCACCTTCCAGATCTGTGCGGACCTGGGCATGGACTCGCTGGCCTGGACCATCGACACCGAGGACTGGACCAGGCCCGGTACCGGCACCATCGTCCACCGCGTCGAGCACGGCGCGGCCCCCGGCGTCGTGGTGCTCTCCCATGACGCCGGGGGCAACAGGTCCCAGAGCGTGCAGGCGCTGCGCAGCTATCTGCCGCACCTCCTGGATTCCGGCTACCAGCTCACCGTCCCGCGGCGGCAGTACGTCTGACCTGCCGCCGCCAGACCCCCACCGCTCCGGCCGGGCGGGCCCTGAGCCCGCCCGGCCGGAGCCGGGCTCAGCGCACCTCGGCCAGGCGGGCGAAGACGACGACGTTGCCGTCGTAGCCGTGCTGCTTGGAGAAGCCTCCGCCGCAGGTGATGACCCGCAGTTCGGGAGCGCCCTTGGAGGCGTAGACGCGGTCGCCGGGGAAGTTGCTCTTCGAGAAGACCTCGATGCCGTAGATCCTGAAGACCGCCGTCTTGCCGTCCCGGCGCCGCACCTCGATGCTGTTTCCCTTCTTCAGGGCCCCGAGTCCGTAGAACACGGCGGGGCCCTGCATGTTGTCGACATGCCCCACCACGACGGCGGTGCCCTTCTCGCCGGGCGACACGGCACCGGTGAACCAGCCCGCCAGGTTGGGGTCCTCGGGAGGCGGCGCGTCGACCCAGCCGTCCGCGCCCAGGCCCACCGGCATCACCGGCGCGTCGACCCGGATGGCGGGGATCCGCACTCTGTCGGCCACCGAGAAGGGCAGCGCCCGGGGGCCCTGGCCGGCGGAGCTGTGGAGACTGCCGGCGTCGGCCGCAGCCGCCGACGCCGGCTGCGGCGGACCGACGTCGAACTCCCCCGAGCCGTTGCGGATGAGCGCGAGACCGGTCAGCAGAACGAGCGCTATCACGCCCCAGGGGGCGCGCTTCCTGCCGCGCTCCTCCTCTTCGGCCAGCTCGGTCAGCTCCGACGCAGACATTCGCCATCCCCTCTCGACGCGGCCTGCACCGCGTCATGTCGCGCATACGCGCAACGCTAAGTCCGCCGCAGGGAACCGGCGACAAGGCAGAGGCGAACGAGTGGCGCGTGCCGCACCCTGTGCGCCATCCGGGGCGAGCTGGAAAGGAAATTTCTGACAGTGTGTGACCTGCGGTGATGTCTCTCCGTGCGTGATCTTCGCGGCCTGTCGGCTCACCGGGACGGACCATCCCCGAAATGCGCGCACCGCCGCCGCGTCCGAGGGTCGAGCCGGGAGGCGCTTTCTCGCCGATCGACCGGGGACGGGCCCCGGGGCGCCTTCCGCGGAGGATCACATGCGCAGTTCTCGTGCCCTGGCGGCAACGGCCGCCGCGGTCGCCGTCCTCGGGCTGTCCGCCCCCGCGGCCGTCGCGTGGGACCAGCCGAGCAACATCGTCGCCCTGCCCAGCGTCATCGCCCAGGGCGGGCAGCTCACCGTCACCGTCGACGGCTGCCGCAACGGCGGCACCATGACCTCGGACGCGTTCCCCACCACCAACCTGTCCCCGATCCACGGCGCCAACGAGACCGCGAAAGGCACCGCGACGGTCAACAGCAACGCCAGCCCCGGCTCCCACGGCATCACGGTCAACTGCTCGGGGAAGACGCTGACCAATCCGACCGCCTTCACCGTCATCGGCGGTGTCCGCGGCGGTCTGGGCGGCAGCAGCACCAGCGGAGCGACCCCCACCGACATGGCCATCGGCGGCGGTCTGGTGGCCGCCGCTCTGGCCGGCGGTGGCGTCTTCTGGATGCGGCGCCGCGCCGAGAAGCGGATCTGAGGCCGAC
>NZ_JBJZOJ010000108.1:0-10261 GCF_047200655.1 Streptomyces sp. MS06 | reverse complement strand
CCCCCCCCCCCCCCCCCCCCCCCCCCCCCCCCCCCCCCCCCCCCCCCCCCCCCCCCCCGCTGCAGTTTTCGGGGGTTCGTGCCGGTATGGGAGGCGCGGGGCCGCGTGACGGCCGTGCCGTACGTGGCTGAATTTCGATGGTGATGCATCTCGGCCACGTCTTACCCGCGTCCCATCGCGCGGTCGAGCGCGATCTCGATCACCACGCGGTCCGGGTTCGGGGACGGGGTCCGCTCGTAGCGCTCCGCGTGGCGCCGCTCGGCGTCCGCGATCCGCTCCGGTTCCGTGCGGACGGCTGCGCGGCCCTCCAGCGTGCCCCAGCGCCGTCCGGACACCTGGCAGACGGCGACCCTGGCGCCCTCCGGGCCGGCGGCCAGGATGTGCCGGACCTTCGCGCTCGCCCTGCCGGTGATCACCCGGGCCAGCCGGGCCTCGGGGTCGTAGGTGACGGCGACCGGTACGACGTGCGGGGTTCCGTCCGGGCGCAGCGTCGTCAGCGTGCACAGGTGCCTCTCCCGCCAGAAGGCGAGGTACGCCGCGTCGGGCGCACCCGGGTCCTGCGGGTAGGCGGCCATCCGCGCTCCTTCGGGGCAGTGCCGGGCCCGCGTGGTGCCGGACCCGGGGTCGCACGCCCGCGGTGTCGGGTGCGCCGGACCCGCCGCGCCGGGGGCGTCCGGTACGGCGGGGAGGTGCGGAGGGTGCCTGCCGCCCGGGGGCGCCACCGGGGTGCCGCCCCGGCGGCCGGTCACGGCGGTGGCGCATCCCGCTCAGCGGTCGGCGAGCGGCCGGCACATCCGCGTGTCCGGAAACAGTACGCACCAGTGTGGCGTGCGCGTCGTCGACGTGCCAGTGGTCGGAGGCCTCGGATCGGCCCGGTGCGGGCGGCGGCAACCGGGGCCGCTCGGCCGCCACCGCCCCGCCCTGCGGCGAAATGTCGCGAAACATCCGAAGATCCTGGAGGTCGCCGAGCTCGAGCATCAAGGGCTCATGGCTTGAGCGCCATAGGCTCAAGTTTGTGTACACTGACTGAGTCAGAATGGATGCCGGACGCTGGCCAGGAGGAGAACGCGAACGTGGACGCCGAGCTGACCAACAGGAGCCGAGACGCGATCAACGCGGCCGGCAGCCGGGCCGTGACCGAGGGACACCCCGACCTCACCCCCGCCCACCTGCTCCTCGCACTGCTCCAGGGGCAGGACAACGAGAACATCACCGACCTGCTCGCCGCCGTCGACGCCGACCAGGCCGCCGTACGCGCCGGCGCCGAGAAGGTCCTCGCCGCACTGCCCCGGGTGACCGGGTCCACCGTCGCGCCCCCGCAGCCCAACCGCGAGCTGCTCGCCGTGATCGCCGACGCCCAGGCCCGGGCCGCGGACCTCGGCGACGAGTACCTGTCCACCGAGCACCTGCTGCTGGGTCTCGCCGCGAAGGGCGGGCAGGCCGGCGAGGTGCTCGTACGGCAGGGCGCCACCGCGAAGAAGCTGCTGGAGGCCTTCCGGAAGACCCGCGGCGGCCGGCGCGTCACCACCGCCGACCCCGAGGGCTCGTACAAGGCCCTGGAGAAGTTCGGCACGGACTTCACCGCCGCGGCCCGGGAGGGCAGGCTCGACCCGGTCATCGGGCGCGACCAGGAGATCCGGCGCGTGGTGCAGGTGCTCAGCCGCCGCACCAAGAACAACCCCGTCCTCATCGGCGAGCCCGGCGTCGGCAAGACCGCCGTCGTGGAGGGGCTCGCCCAGCGGATCGTCAAGGGGGACGTGCCCGAGTCGCTGCGCGACAAGCGGCTCGTCGCGCTCGACCTCGGGGCGATGGTCGCCGGGGCGAAGTACCGCGGCGAGTTCGAGGAGCGGCTGAAGACCGTACTCGCCGAGATCAAGGACTCCGACGGGCAGATCATCACCTTCATCGACGAGCTGCACACCGTGGTCGGCGCCGGCGCCGGCGGGGACTCCGCCATGGACGCCGGCAACATGCTCAAGCCGATGCTGGCCCGCGGCGAGCTGCGGATGGTGGGCGCCACGACCCTCGACGAGTACCGCGAGCGGATCGAGAAGGACCCCGCCCTGGAGCGCCGGTTCCAGCAGGTGCTGGTCGCCGAGCCGAGCGTCGAGGACACCATCGCCATCCTGCGCGGGCTGAAGGGACGCTACGAGGCCCACCACAAGGTGCAGATCGCGGACTCCGCGCTGGTCGCCGCGGCCAGCCTGTCCGACCGGTACATCACCTCCCGCTTCCTCCCCGACAAGGCCATCGACCTCGTCGACGAGTCCGCCTCCCGGCTCCGCATGGAGATCGACTCCTCCCCCGTCGAGATCGACGAACTCCAGCGTGTCGTGGACCGGTTGAAGATGGAGGAACTGGCCCTCAGCAAGGAGACCGACCAGGCCTCCAAGGAGCGCCTGGCCAAGCTGCGCCGCGACCTCGCCGACAAGGAGGAGGAACTGCGCGGGCTGGGCGCCCGCTGGGAGAAGGAGAAGCAGTCCCTCAACCGCGTCGGCGAGCTGAAGGAACGCCTCGACGACCTGCGCGGCCAGGCCGAACGCGCCCAGCGCGACGGCGACTTCGACACCGCCAGCAAGCTGCTCTACGGGGAGATCCCCGACCTGGAGCGGGACCTGGAGGCCGCCTCCGAGGCCGAGGAGGAGGTCGCCAAGGACACCATGGTCAAGGACGAGGTCGGCTCCGACGACATCGCCGACGTCGTCGCCTCCTGGACCGGCATCCCCGCCGGCCGCCTCCTGGAGGGCGAGACGCAGAAGCTGCTGCGGATGGAGGACGAGCTGGGCAAGCGGCTCATCGGGCAGGGCGAGGCCGTGCGGGCCGTCAGCGACGCGGTGCGCCGCTCCCGCGCCGGGATCGCCGACCCCGACCGGCCCACCGGCTCCTTCCTCTTCCTCGGCCCGACCGGCGTCGGCAAGACCGAACTCGCCAAGGCGCTCGCCGACTTCCTCTTCGACGACGAGCGGGCCATGGTCCGCATCGACATGTCGGAGTACGGCGAGAAGCACAGCGTGGCCCGGCTGGTCGGCGCGCCCCCCGGCTACATCGGCTACGAGGAGGGCGGCCAGCTCACCGAGGCGGTGCGGCGCCGGCCGTACAGCGTGGTCCTGCTGGACGAGGTGGAGAAGGCGCACCCCGAGGTCTTCGACATCCTGCTCCAGGTCCTGGACGACGGCCGCCTCACCGACGGCCAGGGACGCACCGTCGACTTCCGCAACACCATCCTGGTGCTCACCTCCAATCTGGGCAGCCAGTTCCTGGTCGACCCGCTCACCGGCGAGGAGGAGAAGCGGGAGCAGGTGCTGGAGGTGGTCCGGTCCTCCTTCAAGCCGGAGTTCCTCAACCGGCTGGACGACCTGGTCGTGTTCTCCGCCCTCTCCACGGACGAGCTGGGCCGTATCGCCCGCCTCCAGATCGACCGGCTCGCGGCCCGGCTCGCCGAGCGCCGGCTGGCCCTGGACGTCACGCCCGAGGCCCTGGCCTGGCTCGCCCGCGAGGGCAACGATCCGGCCTACGGCGCGCGACCGCTGCGCCGCCTGGTGCAGACCGCGATCGGCGACCGGCTGGCCAAGGAGATCCTGGCCGGAGAGGTGAAGGACGGCGACACGGTCCGTGTCGACGCCGGCGGTGAGGGGCTGACCGTCGGCCCGGGCGGCGGGGAGACGAAGACGCTCTGACCGACCTCCGGCCGGACCGTGCGGCATGGGTGGCCCGTGCGGCATGGGTGGCCCGTGCGGCACGGGCAGCACAAGTGGTTGGTGCGGCTCGGGTGGTTGGTGCGGCACGGGTGGTTCGTGCGGTGCAGGTGGTCCGTACGCCTCCGGGGGCGCGTCATGTGAGCGGCGGGTGGGGGTGCGGGTGCACCGCCACCCGCCGTGTGCGCCGCGCACGGTGCGTGTTCGCGCCGTCCGCCGTGCGCCGCCCGACGGCGTGGGGGGCGCACGGCGGACGGGCACGGCGGCCGACGGGTTCGTCCCGGATGCAAACGCCGGCCTGTGCCCCTGGCACTGCCCCGTCCGCCGTCCGCCACCCCACCGACCGGGTGCTCCTCGGCCATTCCCGCGCCCCCGCCCTCATCTCCCGCGGCCGCCCGCGACCGGTCGGCGCCTGCGCTTCCCACCTCCCGCGACCCGTCGGCGCCTGCGCTTCCCACCTCCCGCGACCCGTCGGCGCCTCCGCTTCCCGCCGCTCGTGGCCGTCCGCGGCCCGTCCACGGCCCGTCCACGCCTCAGGAGCCCGCCGTCCGTGCGGCCTCCCTTCCTGCCGTACCGTTGCCCGTCCCCGGCTCCCGGCCCATCGGCACCGGCCGGATCGTGTCAGCCGACGGCAGACAGGCCACGTCGGGGCTTGCCTCCCCCCTCCCCGGATGAGGGAGGATGGCGGAATCCGTACGAAGGGAAAAACACGGTGAGCATCGACCCGTCCTCGATTCCGAACTTCGGGGGCCAGCCCGAGCAGCAGCCCCAAGGACCGGCGGGCCCCGTCGTCCCGGATCAGGATCTTGTGAAGCAGCTCCTGGACCAGATGGAGCTCAAGTACGTCGTCGACGAGGAGGGCGACCTCGCGGCTCCGTGGGAGCAGTTCCGCACCTACTTCATGTTCCGAGGTGAAGGCGAGCAGCAGGTCTTCTCGGTGCGGACCTTCTACGACCGGCCGCACCAGATCGAGGAGAAGCCGCAGCTCCTGGAGTCGGTCGACGACTGGAACCGGCGCACCCTGTGGCCCAAGGTCTACACGCACACCCACGACGACGGCACCGTCCGCCTCATCGGCGAGGCGCAGATGCTGATCGGCCCCGGTGTGAACCTCGAGTTCTTCGTCTCCTCGACGGTGAGCTGGGTGCGTGCCGCGATCGAGTTCGACCGGTGGCTCGTGGAGCAGCTCGGTCTCGAGCAGGACGCCGAGGGCAACAAGCCCGAGGACGGCGACGCGTAGCACCCGTGAGCGGCCGCGGTGGCGCGCCCGCGCGAGCGGGCCCGCCACGGGGCAGGTCCGTGCTCACCGCGGAGACACCCGCCGTGGACGAACGCGAGCCCGGCCGGAGCGCCGACCTGGACGGTCGCGCGCCCCGGCCGGGCTCCCGCCGTTTTCCGGCCCCCGTATGCGCCCGCGCCGACGCCCCCTCCCGCGCCGACGCCCGCGCCCGCGTCCGACCTGCGCCCGCTGCGGCCGCCGCGGGCCGGTCCGGCCGGGCCGGTCAGGTGCGCGCTGCGACGCCGGTCAGCAGCGTGTGGACGCGGTGCCACGCGTCGGCTGCCGCGGCCGGGTCGGTGCCGAGGAAGCCGTGTCCGACGCCCGGGTAGACGACGACCTCGTGCTCGACGCCGGCCGCTCCCAGCGCGTCGGCGATCTCGCGCCGGTGGTCCGGCGGGACGACGTGGTCGTCCTCGCCGACGAGGAAGAGCAGCCGTCCGGTGATGGACGGGGTCAGCGACAGGGTCGGCTCGGGCCGGCTGAGCGGGATGTCGGTCGTCGGCAGCCATCCTCCGTAGAAGACGGCCACCGCGGCGAGGTCGAGGCGGGTGGCCGCCAGGTAGGCGACGTGACCGCCGAGGCTCAGCCCGACCATGCCGACGTGCTCGCTGCCGGACGCGCGGAGGTGGTCCATGCAGGCGCGGACGTCCCGGAGCACGCCGGTCCGCGTCATCAGCCCGAGGAGTTCGAAGCCCCGTTCCCGGCCGGCGGGGTCGCGGGGGAGTTCCGTACCCGGCGCGGTCCGGTGGTGCAGGTCCGGTGCGATCGCCGCGAACCCGAGGCCGGCCAGCCGGTCGCAGACCTCGCGGACGGCGGCGTCGACGCCGAAGAGCTCCATGCCCACCACGACCCCGGGGAACGGGCCGGGAGCCGCGGGGCGGGCGAGGTAGGCGCCCATCGGCGGCAGGTCGTCCACCGGGACGCCGACCCGTTCGGTGCGGATGGGCCGGATGGGCCGGATGGTGCGGACGGTGCGGTTCCCGGGTGCGCCGGGGTCCGGAGGCCGGTCCTGCGACCGTCGCGCGGATTGCTGCGCGGGCCCGCCGCTCGTCCCGGTGCCGCGGTCCTCCGGAGCGGTGCTTCGCGTGTCCATTCCGCCAACGTAGCCACCCCGTAAACTGGTATCCACAGGACGCCGTTCCTAGTAACGGGGGTACCAGGATGACCGGTTCCTCAGGCCGTGCACGGGAGTTGGGGGATCTGCTCCGCTCGCGGCGCGCACGACTCCAGCCCTCCGACGTCGGTCTGCCGCCGGGCGCCCGACGCCGGACCCGTGGCCTGCGGCGCGAGGAAGTGGCCCAGCTCGCGGCCATCTCGCCGACGTACTACACCGTCCTGGAACAGGGCCGCGACGTGCGGCCGTCACGGCAGGTCCTCGACGCGCTGGCGGCTGCGCTGCGGCTCGACGGCGCCGAACGGGCCCACCTCCACGAACTCGTCCACGGCGCCGCGCCCGCACAGACCCCCGTCGTCGAAACGCTGCCGCCCGCCGTCCCCGCCCTCCTCGACCGGCTCGACCCGTGCCCGTCCTACGTCACCGGCCGGTGCTGGGACGTCCTGGCCGCCAACCGTGCGGCCAGGGCACTGTGGACCGACTGGCCCGCCCGTCCGGCCCGCGAGCGCAACCTGCTCTGGTGGATGTTCACCGACCCCGAGGCGCGGGAGGTCATGGTCGACTGGCCCGCCGAGGCATCCGCACTGCTCGGCCGGTTCCGCTCGGCCTCGGCCCGGCACCCGGGCGACCCGCGCTTCAGCGAGCTGCTGGAACGCCTGCTCGCGGCGAGCCCGGAGGTGAGGGAATGGTGGCCGCAGCACGTGGTCACGCCGCTGAGCTCCGGCACCAAACGGCTCCGCCACCCCGCCCTGGGGGAGATCGAACTCCAGCACGTCGTCCTTCAACTCGCGGACGATCCGGAGCAGAAACTCGTCACCTTCACCGCGGCCGACCAGGACCAGGACCGCATCGCCGGACTCCTGGAGTGAGGCGCCCCCGGTGTGAGGCGCCCTCGATCTGAGGCGCCTCGGGGCATCCCGTGACGCCGGAGCCGACCTGCACCCTCGCGTGTCAGCCCGGAGCCGCGGGGGCCGGAGGATCGAGGGGGATCTCCGCCCACACCGTCTTGCCGACGGGGTGACGCGGAGCCGAACCCCAGCGCGCGGCCAGGGCGTCCACCAGCAGCAGCCCCCGCCCCGACTCGCCCTCGGGGGCCGACCCGGGCAGCGTCGCGGGAGGCCGCCGCGTGCCGGCCGCGTCCGCGACCTCGACGCGCACCAGGCCCGCCGCCGTGTCGAGAGCGAGCCGGAGGCCGAAGTCCCGTCCGGGCACCCGGCCGTGGCGCACCGCGTTCGCGGCGAGTTCGGCGACGACGAGGGCGACCGCGCAGGACGCGTCCGACGCCGGCGGGCACCCCCACTCCTCCAGTTGCCGTACGGCGAGCCGCCGGGCCAGCCGCGCGCCACGCGGAGTGCAGGCGAACTGCACGACGAGAGGCCTGCGTTCGTCCTCCACACCGTCGAGGGCATCCGTCTCGGCCGGGCGCGCGGCATCGGCGCGTCCCGGTTCGTCCGCCGGGGCGGTCGTCTCTGTCAGCACGGCGTCGTTCCGTTCTTCTCCGTCGAGCAGCAAGAGGGGGCGGGGTCGCACGATGTGCGCACTCCCTCACGTTCCGCATTCAAGAGTCGTCCGGTCGCCCTACGCTCACCAGGTGACGCAGCCTTACCGTGCGATCCGTAAGGAACGGAAGTGACGCTTTGGCCAACGGAATTGATCCCAGTGCGTCGATGGCGGCGCTGTTCGGCGCGCGCGTGCGCAGGCTCCGGACGGCGGCGGGACTGACCCAGGCCGAGCTCGGCGCCCTGACGCACGTGGTGAGTACCCGGATCACGCAGATCGAGCGGGCGTCCGGAGCGAGGCCCACCCTGGAACTGGCACGGGCCCTGGACGCGGCCCTCGGCGCGGAGGACCTGCTGGTGGACCTGTGGCCGTACGTGTACCGGGAGGCCTTTCCGGACTGGTCGCGCAGGTTCATGGAGCACGCGGAACGGGCGGTGGTCGTCCGCGAGTACGCGGCCCATGTGGTTCCGGGTCTCCTGCAGACCCGGGACTACGCGCGTTCGGTGCTGCGAGTTGGTCGAACGCTGGGCAGCGAGGAGCAGTTGGAGGAGCGGGTCGCCCTTCGGATGGGACGACAGGGACGCCTCAGCGCACCCGATCGCCCCGAGCTGTGGGTGATCCTTGACGAGGCCGTGCTCCGGCGGCCGGTCGGCGGGCGGGAGGTGATGCGTGAGCAGTTGGCGCGGCTGCTCGGCGCAGCTGCGGAACCCCAAGTGACTGTGCAGGTCTTGCCGTTCGACCAAGGCGAGCACGATGCCATGGGCGGCTCGCTCACGGTGCTCACGATGCCCGACGGTTCGGAGGCCGCCTACACCGAAGGTGCGCACTACGGCCAACTCATCGAGGATCCGGACGAGGTGGGCCGTTTCGCACTGACCTACGATCGACTGCGGGCGGCAGCTCTGCCCCCGCTCATGTCGCTCGACATGATTCGATCCGTGATGGAGGACAACCACCGTGGAGCGAAGGTCCCTTCCCGATCTGAACGGCGCCGGTTGGCGCAGGAGCAGTTACAGCAATCAGGAGGGCGGCAACTGCGTGGAGGTGGCCGACGGGTTCCCGGCCGTCGTCCCCGTACGTGACAGCAAGGTCCCGGCCGGTCCGGCGCTGTGCTTCGCAGCCGCCTCCTGGACCGCCTTCATAGGCGAGTTGAAGGCGGGCCGCACCCGTCCCTGAGGCTGCCGGTACCCGGCCGCCGTCCGCCTTCCCGGCGCACCGGACCCTTGCCCGCGAGGGTCCGGTCGGCCACGACATCCCCCAAAGAACCGGGGAAAGAACCACCCGCCCACCCACCCTCCCCGCGCCGGAGGGCGGGCGTCACCCGTGCGGGTGACCGGCTTGCGGGCGCGGGACACGGACCGTTACGTTCACGGCGACAACCGCAAACAGATACGGCCCCCGGCCGGGACGGCAATCCCGATCGAGGGCCTGACCGCTCAGGAAGTCGAGACCTTCCCGATGGCTGACTCGCAGTCTAACGCGCCCTCGCGCGCCGGCGCCGGAGCTCCCGGCTCCGGTGTCATCCACGTCCGCACCCGGCTGACCGCCGACTTCACGGTGATCGCCAACGCCCTCGCCCAGCGGCGCGGCAGCGCCGTCACGGTCGGTGTCGCCGCGTACATCGCGTCCCTGCCCGACGGCTCCCCGGTGACCATCCACGCCCTGTGCGCGCACTTCACCGAGGGCGAGATCCTCGTCTCGCGGGCACTGCGGGAACTCGAAGCCGCCGGATACCTGGAGCGCCGCCGCGAGCGGACGCCCACCGGGCAGGTCCGCACCCGGACGTACTTCTACGACGTCCCCACCGGCACCGACGACGACGGTCCGGGCGGTGGCGGTCCGGGCGGCCCGGACGATCCGCCCCGGCCGCCGAGGCCGCCCCGGCCCCGTACCGGCACCGAAGCCCCAGGGAGCGCCCCCCGGCGGGAAGCCGCACCCGCTCCCGACCCCGGGGAGCCGAGGGACAGCGCCGTGAATCCGATCGGGGACGGGACCGTGGACCCGATCGGGGACGGGACCGTGAACCCGACGCCGGCACCCGCCGACGTCGAGAGGTCCGCACCCGCCGAAGCAGGGACGGCCGAGCCCGCCCACGCCGAAAGGGCCGTCCGCGCCGAAGCCGAGACGGCCGCCCTCGCCGACGCCGACCCGGAGGCGGTCGCCGTGCTGACCGCCCTGCGGCGGGTCGACCCCCGTCTCGTGCTGTCCGCGCGGGAGGCCGCCCGGCTGGCGCCGGCCGTCGCCGAGTGGCTGGCGGCCGGTGTCGGACCACGCGAGATCACCGAGCTGCTGACGGTGCGGCTCCCCGACCGGTTCCGGGCCCGGCCGGCGAGCGTCCTCTCCTTCCGGCTCCGCGAGACACCGCTGCCCACCCCACCGCACCCCGCGCCCCGCCCGGACGCCGGACGCCCGGCCGTGCTGCCCTTCCAGACCTGTGACGGCTGCGAGCGCGCCTTCCGCGCCCCCGAGCCCGGCCACTGCCGGAGCTGCCGTGCCCGCCACGACGACCGGGAGCATCTGCGCGCGGCCGGCTGAGGCGGTCGGTGGGCGCCCGGTGCCCTCCTGAACTGCGGACTTCGTACGCGACGAGGTGAATCCGGCAGGCGGCGGACGGCCCACGCAATGCGGCCCCGCCGCTCACGCGTCGGGGCCGAAACCCGGTCTTCCGGCTAG
>NZ_JBJZOJ010000107.1:0-10643 GCF_047200655.1 Streptomyces sp. MS06 | reverse complement strand
GGGGGTTGGGGGGGGGGGGGGGGGCCCCCCCCCCCCCCCCCGGGCCGGGCCCCGGCCGCACCGGGGCAGGGGCCCGCGGCCCGTTTCCCGCCGGCCGGGGCCCGTCGTGGAGCCTCAGGCCTCGGGCGCCTCGGGCGCCTCGGCTGCCTCGGGTGCCTCCGGGGTGGACGCGGACCACGTCAGCATGGCCCGCAGCGCCAGCGTCAGGTCCCGGCCCGAGGGAGCGCGCTCGGGGTCGACCAGGAACTGGGCCATCACCCCGGTGGCCAGCGCCTGGAAGAAGGCGCCCACCGCGTGCAGCGACTCCTCGTCCATGTCCTCGGCATCCTCGCCGGCGATGTTCTGGAACAGCTCGGCCATGGCCCGCCGGCCCTGCTCCACTCCGTCGGCGAGCGCGGGCTTCAGCTCCGGCACCCGATCGACCTGGGCGAACACCTCGAAACTTGCCAGCAGCAGCTGACGGTTGGTGTTGTACTTGTCGACGATCTGCGACCAGGCCGCCTCGAACCGTTCCACCGGCGTCGCATTGGGGCCGACCTCCGTGACCTCGGTCGGGGAGATCTCCTTGCCGGACTCGTCCAGCGCCTCCAGCAGGGCCGCGTTCAGCAGCGCGTCCTTGGAGCCGTAGTGGTAGCCGATGGACGCCAGATTCGCTCCGGACGCGGCCACGATGTCGCGCGTGGTCGTCCGCCCGTAACCCTTTTCGATCAAGCAGCGCTTGGCGCCGACAAGCAAGTCCTCACGATGTCCCATGTCTCCACCCTAACCGGCGTCTTATACATTCGTCTAATACGCTGCTGTAGGGGACGGCTCGAGCGCAAGGCCCGTGGCCGGATCGATCCGATTTCGGATCGCCCGCACCCCCGCGAGGACCCGGTCACACCCCGGCCGTGAGCGCGGCCCGGTCCGTCTTGCCGTGTGCGGTGACCGGCCACTCGTCCATGACGTGCAGTTCCTTCGGCGCCATGTACGCGGGCAGCGTCTGCGCGCAGAATGCGCTCAGCTCCGTGCCCTTGGGAGCCGTCTCGCCCGGCGCCATGGCCACGAAAGCCGCCAGCACCGGTTCGCGGTCGGGCCGCTGGACCACCAGCACGGCGGCCGCGGTGATCCCCGGGTACTCCAACACCCTCCGCTCCACCTCGCCGATCTCCACCCGGTTGCCGCGGATCTGCACCTGGGAGTCGACCCGGCCGCAGAAGTACATCTCGCCGCCCTCGCCGCGGTAGGCGAGATCACCGGTGCGCAGCACCGGTTGTCCACTCCGGGGGTTGAGCGGGTCCGGCACCCGGGCCCGCCGAGTGGCCTCCGGGTCGTCCCAGTAGCCGGTGAACAGCGCCGGGGTGCGCAGATGGATCTCGCCCTGCACGCCCGGTTCCGTGACCACCCGGCCCGACTCGTCGACGAGCGTCATCTCGGCGCCGGGGTGGGCGAACCCGATCGACAGCTTTTCCTGACCGTCCGGCAGCGGGTTGGGCACGTCCGTGAACGAGCACGCCATGGACTCGGTCGCCCCGTAGCAGTTGACCAGCCGGGCCTGCGGCAGCAGGTGCTGGAGTCGGCGCAGTTCCGGAAACGGGAAGTCCTCCCCGCAGAACAGCACCCCGCGCAGCTTCCGCAGCGCGGCGAGTCCGTCCGCCTCGTGCCGCAGCGCCGAGCGCCAGATCGACGGCACCCCGTCGACCTGCGTGACCTCCATGTCCTGCAGGAAGCGCACGAAGCGGCGCGGCCAGCGCAGGGTGTCGCGGGGCACCGGCACGACGGCCGCGCCGCTGCCCAGGGCCAGCCCGATGTCGAGCAGCGAGAAGTCGAACTGCAGCGGCGACGTGGTGGCCACCCGGTCGTGGTTGCCGACGATGGCGTGCTGAAGCATGCCCCGGTAGAACGACACGACCCCGCGGTGGCTCATCACCACGCCCTTGGGGCGACCGGTCGTACCCGAGGTGAAGATGATGTAGGCGGTGTCGGTGCCGACCGGCTCCCGCCGGTGCCGCACCCGCGGCAGCGGCGGGCGCTCCACCACGAGCCCCTCCGGTCCGAAGCGGCCGGTGCCGACATCCTCCGGCAGGCCCGTGCGCTGCCCGTCCGCCGCCTGGACGTACAGGGCCGGGCGCGTCGTCTCCACGATGGTCAGCAGCCGCCTCCGCGGCGTCTCCGGGCTCACCGGCACGAACGTCAGACTCAGCACGGAGCAGGCCAGGAACATCGCGATGGCCGAGGCGGAGGTGTCGGAGTCCAGGATCACCCGGTCCTCGTGGTCGAGGCCGAGGCCGTCGAGGACGGACACGTAGTCGTGGACGCGCTGTTCGAGTTGCCGGTAGGTGAGCACGGCCGGCTCGCCGTCCGCGCCCTCCTCGACCACGGCCGGGCCGTCGGGCGTGACCCGGGCCCAGGCGAGCATGAAGTCGTGCATTCGGTCGACCGGCGCGGAAACCGATACGGACATTTCTTCGCGCAAGCTCACGTGAATCTTCCCCCATCTCGGGCGGTGGGTTCTGTCAGGCCCCGGATTCACCAGATCATTACCGCCCGGTGGCGGGATGTTGCACGCAGCCGTACCAGAACCGTTCGAAGCGGGTTGTCGCAGGGCCTTGGAGGGGAGCGCGACCGGGCGCAGAATAGGGCGACCGGTAATGCGCAATTATCGGACTGCCGAGCGGATTCCTATCACGGGGGTCAGGGGCGGGCAAGGTTTCGCGCCGTGCTCTGGGGCCCGCAGTCCCTTCCTAGCAGTCCCCCGACTCGATAAATAACCCCTGGCCAAGCGCTCCGGGGTGGGGCCTAGGGGTGCCTAGGGGTGACGGCTCGGCTTTTTGCTGCCGTACTGTGCCGTTGCGTGGCGGCCTTGCGTGCGGCCTGCCCGCATGTCTAATCGATAATGTGGAGTGTGCCTCGATGAGCGAGTCTGGGACTTTCCTTTCCGCCGGCGACGAGGACACGTCGGCAGATCGATCGGATCTCATGCATGAATTGGCGGACCTGCCCGTTTCGGAGCAGCGCCGAATTCTCCTCGACCTGGTCCGGGAACAGACCCGAGTCATGCTGAGGAAGGTGCGCCCCGAGGAGGACGCCGACGTCGACGTCAGCCGCCCGTTCAAGGAACTGGGTCTGGACTCGTTGGGCCTGGTGGAGTTGCACGCCCGCCTCAATGCGGCCACCGGGCTGGCGCTGCCGGTCACCGTCGCGTTCGAGCAGCCGACGCCCGCGCTGCTCGCCGAACACCTGCGGGCCGAGGTGCTCGGACTCTCGGACGACCTCGACGAGCCCGAGCGGCTCGCCGGCACCGACGACGACCCGATCGCGGTCGTGGGCGTCGGCTGCCGGTTCCCCGGCGGCATATCCTCCCCGAACGAGCTGTGGCGCGTGGTCGCCGAGGAGCGGTCCGTCGTCGACGACTTTCCGGCCGACCGCGGCTGGGACCTGGACCACCTCTTCGACGACGACCCCGGCACGCCCGGCCGCAGCTACGTGCGCAAGGGAGGATTCCTCGCCGAAGTCGCCGACTTCGACGCCGAGTTCTTCGGCATCAGTCCCCGCGAGGCGCTCGCCATGGACCCCCAGCAGCGCCTCCTGCTGGAGACCGTGTGGGAGGCCGTCGAACGGGCCGGCATCGACCCCACGTCGCTGCGCGGCACCCGGGCCGGCGTCTTCGTCGGCGCCGGTGCCCACGAGTACGGCGTCCGCTCCCACGAGGACCCCCAGGGCACCGACGGCTACCAGCTGACCGGGACCGCGCTGAGCATCGCCTCCGGCCGGGTGGCCTACACCCTCGGCCTGGAGGGCCCCGCGCTCACCATCGACACCGCCTGCTCCAGCTCCCTGGTCGCGCTGCACCTGGCCGCGGAGTCCCTGCGCCGGGGCGAGTGCACGCTCGCCCTGGCGGGCGGCGTGACCGTGATGGCCAGCCCGGCCACCTTCACCGAGTTCAGCCGCCAGCGCGGGCTTGCCCCTGACGGCCACTGCAAGGCCTTCGCCCGCGGCGCCGACGGCACGGCCTTCGCCGAAGGCGCCGGCATCCTCGTCGTCGAGCGGCTCTCCGACGCCCGCCGCAACGGCCACCAGGTGCTCGCCGTGGTCCGCGGCAGCGGCATCAACCAGGACGGCGCCAGCAACGGCCTCACCGCACCCAGCGGCGCCTCGCAGCGGCGCCTCATCCGCCACACCCTGGCCCGCGCCGGACTGCTGCCCGACGAGGTCGACGTCGTCGAGGCGCACGGCACGGGCACCACCCTCGGCGACCCCATCGAGGCCCGAGCCGTCCTCGCCGCCTACGGCCGGGACCGCTCCGAGGGGCACCCGCTGTGGCTCGGCTCGGTGAAGTCCAACATCGGGCACACCCAGGCCGCTGCCGGTGTGGCCGGCGTGATCAAGGTGATCGAGGCGATACGCCACGACGTCCTGCCCCGCACCCTGCACGTCGACGAGCCCACCCCGAACGTCGACTGGTCCGCGGGCGACGTACGCCTGCTCACCGCCCCCCTCCCCTGGCCCGCCGGCGACCGGCCCCGCCGCGCCGGCGTCTCCGCCTTCGGCGTCAGCGGCACCAACGCCCACGTCATCATCGAGGAACCCGAGCCCGAGGACGCCGAGCCGTTCGCCGACACCCCGGCCGGCCCCGCCACCGCCCGGCTCCTTCCGGTGCCGGTCTCGGCCCGGACCGCCCCCGCCTTGCGCGACCAGGCGGCCCGTCTGCTCGCCCTCGTCGACGCCGACGAGCAGTGCACGCCGGCCGACCTCGGCCACGCCCTCGCCACCACGCGAGCCGTCCTCGACGAACGCGCCGTGATCGTCGCCGCCGACCGTGCCGGACTCCGCGAGGGCCTCGCCGCCCTCGCCGACGGCCGGAACACGCCCGACCTGATCCGCGGCACCGCGCAGGGCCGCGGCCTGGCCGTCCTCTTCACCGGCCAGGGCAGCCAGCGCGTCGCCATGGGCCGCGGCCTGTACGAGGCGTACCCGGTGTTCGCCAAGGCCCTCGACGAGGCCATCGGCTACCTCGACCTGCAACTCGAACGCCCCCTGCACGAGGTGCTGTTCGCCGAGGAGGGTTCGCCCGAGGCCGCCCTGCTGCACCGCACCGGCTTCGCCCAAGCCGCCCTGTTCGCCGTGGAGACCGCCCTGTTCCGGCTCCTGGAGTCCTGGGGACTGCGCCCCGACTTCCTCGCCGGGCACTCCGTCGGCGAGCTGACCGCCGCGCACGTCGCCGGCGTACTCTCCCTGGACGACGCCGCCACCCTCGTCGCCGCGCGCGGCCGACTCATGCAGGCGCTGCCCGAGGGCGGCGCCATGCTCGCCGTACAGGCCACCGAGGACGAAGTCCTGGCCCTGCTCGACGACCTCGACGACCTCGCCGGCTTCGCCGACGTCGCCGCCGTCAACGGGCCCACCGCCGTCGTGGTCTCCGGCACCGGCGAGGCCGTCGAGGCGATCGCCGAGCACTTCACCGCGCTGGGCCGCAGGACCAGCCGCCTGCGGGTCTCGCACGCCTTCCACTCGGCCCTCATGGAGCCGATGCTCGACGAGTTCCGCCGGATCGCCGAGATCCTCACCTACTCTCCCCCCACCATCCCGGTCGTCTCCAACGTCACCGGACGCCTGGCCACCACCGAGCAACTGTGCTCCCCGCAGTACTGGGTGGACCACGTGCGCCGGGCGGTCCGCTTCGCCGACGGCGTACGCGACCTCGCCGACCGCGGCGTCGGCACCTTCCTCGAACTCGGCCCCGACGCCGTGTTGACCGCACTGGCCCAGCAGACCCTCGACACCGGCGACGCCCTGTTCCTGCCGGCCCTGCGACGCGACCAGGACGAGCGGCGCACCCTGCTCACCGCGGTCGCCCACGCCCACGCGAGCGGCGCCGCCCTCGACGGGTCCGCCCTCTTCGCCGACCACGAGACCCGGCGGATCGGCCTGCCCACCTACGCCTTCCAGCGGCGCCGCTACTGGCTCACGGCCCCGCCCGCCGCCGGCGACGCGCCCGGCCTCGGCCAGACCGCCGTGGACCACCCCCTGCTGGGCGCCGCCGTCGGCCTCGCCGGCGCCGACACCGCCGTCCTGACCGGCCGGCTCTCCCTGCGCTCCCAGCCCTGGCTCGCCGACCACGTCATCGCCGGCGTCACCCTGCTGCCGGGCACCGCCTTCGTCGAGCTCGCGGTCCGCGCCGGCGACCAGATCGGCGCCGCCCTGCTGGAGGAACTGACCCTGGAGGCACCGCTGGCCCTGCCCGCGGAGGGCGGGGTGCCCGTCCAGGTCGTCGTGGGCGCCGCCGACGAGACGGGCCTGCGCTCACTGGAGATCCACTCGCGCGCCGACGACGGCGACGCGCCCTGGGTCCGCCACGCCACCGGACTCCTCGCCCGCACGGAGACCGCACCCGGCATCGACCTCACCGCCTGGCCCCCGCCCGGAGCGCGACCCCTCGACGTCTCCACCCTGTACGAGGACATGGCCCGCGACGGGTACGGCTACGGCCCCGCCTTCCGCGGCGTCAAGGCCGCCTGGCTCCGTGACGGCGAGGTCTTCGCCGAGGTCGCCCTGCCCGCGGACGAGCAGCCCACCGCGACCGCCTTCGGCCTCCACCCCGCCCTCCTCGACGCAGCCCTGCACGCCGCCGACCACGCCTTCGGACCCCAGTCCGGCGGACAGGCACACATCCCCTTCTCCTGGACCGGCGTCGCCCTGCACGCCGCCGGCGCGGCCGCAGCACGCGTCCGCGTCGCCGCGACCGGCCCCGACACCCTCACCGTCGCTCTCGCCGACCCGTCCGGGACGCCTGTCGCGACCGTCCGCTCCCTCGTCCTGCGCCCCGTCACAGGCGAACAACTGCGCGCCGCCCGCTCCGGCGCCGCGGGCACCCTGCACCGGATCACCTGGCGCCCCCTGGCACCGGCCGACACCCCACCCGCCACGCGGCCGGCCGTCTGGGACGGCACCGCCGAGGACCTGACCCGGCTCGGCACCACCCGGCCCGGCGTCCCCGCCGCCGTCGTCCTCGACCTGAGCGGGGCGCCCGCCGGCACCGACGTCCCCGAGCGGACCCGCAACGCCGTCACCACCGCCCTCGACGCCGTACGCCACTGGCTCGCCGACGAGCAACTCGCCGACGGCGTCCTGCTCGTGCGCACCCGCGGCGCCGTCACGATCGACGGCGACGAACCCGCCGCGCCCCACCAGTCCGCCGTATGGGGCCTGATCCGTTCCGCACAGGCCGAGAACCCCGGACGCATCGTCCTGATCGACACCGACGGCGACCCCGACACCGACGGCGACCCCGACGGCGACACCCGCGTCCTCGAAGCGGACGACGCGGGCGCCGTCCTCGCCTCCGGAGAACCGGAAGCCGCACTGCGCGGCGACACCCTGTGGGTGCCGCGCCTGCTGGCCCACACCGGGGCCGACCGGTCGGCCGCCCTGCCCTGGGACGAGCGGCGGACCGTACTGATCACCGGCGGCACCGGCGGACTCGGCGCCCACCTCGCCCGCCACCTCGTCACCCGGCACGGGGTACGGCACCTGCTGCTCACCAGCCGCCGCGGCCCCGACGCCCCCGGTGCCCGCGACCTCGTCGCCGACCTCGCCGAAGCGGGCGCCCACGCCGACGTGGTCTCCTGCGACATGGCCGACCGGGACGCCGTCGCAGCCCTCCTCGACCGCGTCCCCGAAGCCCACCCGCTCGGTGCCGTCGTGCACACCGCGGGCGTCGTCGACGACGGACTCGTCGGCGCCCTGAACGCCGAGCGCGTCGACACCGTACTGCGGCCCAAGGCCGACGCGGCCTGGCACCTGCACGAACTGACCCTCGGCCTGGACCTGTCGGCCTTCGTCCTGTACTCCTCGCTGGCCGGCGTCCTCGACGGAGCCGGCCAGGGCAACTACGCCGCCGCCAACGTCTTCCTCGACGCGCTGGCCGTGCAGCGCCACGCCCGGGGACTGCCCGCCACCGCAATCGCCTGGGGCCTGTGGACCGGCGACACCGGCATGGGCTCCCACCTCGACGACTCCGCCCTCCAGCGCGCCCGGCGCCTCGGCATGGAAGGGCTCTCCCCGGAAGACAACCTCGCACTCTTCGACCAGGCCGTCACGGCGGGACTGCCCACCGTCGCCCCGCTGCGCGTCGACCACGACGCCCTGCGTGCCCGCACCGACGGCGTCCCCGCGCTCCTGCGCGACCTCGTCCGCGTACCCACCCGGCGCGCAGCCGCAGGCCCCGACACCCTCGCGCACTCCCGGACACCCGACCGCTGGGCCGGCCTGGACCGCGCCGAACTCACCACCCACCTCCTGGACCTCGTGTGCGACCAGGTCGCCGACGTCCTCGGACACGACTCCGCCGACGCGATCGGCCGCACCCGGGCCTTCACCGAGATGGGCTTCGACTCCCTGGCCGCGGTCGAACTGCGCAACCGCCTCAACACCGCGACCGGCATGCGCCTGAGCGCCACACTCACCTTCGACTACCCGACTCCGCGCGCCCTCGCCGAGCACCTCGCCGCCAGGATCGGCGAACCCGTCGCCGCCACCCGCCCGACACCGCGGAACGCCCCCCAGCTCACCGACGAGCCGCTGGCCGTCGTCGGCATGGCCTGCCGCTACCCCGGCGGCGTCGCCTCACCCGAGGACCTGTGGCGGATGGTCGCCGCCGGCGAGGACGTCATCTCCGCCTTCCCCACCGACCGGGGCTGGAACGGCGACCTGTACGACCCCGAACCCGGCACCCCCGGGAAGAGCTACGCCCGCGAAGGCGGATTCCTGCACGACGCGGCCGACTTCGACCCCGCCTTCTTCGGCATCAGCCCCCGCGAGGCACAGGCCATGGACCCCCAGCAGCGCCTGCTGCTCGAGGTCGCCTGGGAGACCCTGGAACGCGCCGGAATCGACCCGCACAGCGTCAGGGGCAGCGACACGGGCGTGTTCGCCGGCGTCATGTACCACGACTGGGGCCTGCGGCTCGGCCCGCTCCCCGAGGACGTGGCCGGCTACCACGGCAACGGCAGCCTCGCCAGCGTCGTCTCCGGCCGCGTCGCCTACGCCCTCGGTCTCGAAGGCCCCGCCGTCTCCGTCGACACGGCCTGCTCGTCCTCTCTCGTCGCCCTGCACATGGCGGCCCAGGCCCTGCGCAACGGCGAGTGCTCCCTGGCCCTCGCCGGCGGTGTCACCGTCATGTCCACCCCCGACACCTTCGTCGACATGAGCCGACAGGGCGGGCTGTCCGCCGACGGACGGTGCAAGTCCTTCGGCGCGGGAGCCGACGGCACCGGCTGGGGCGAGGGCGTCGGCCTGCTCCTGGTCGAACGCCTCTCCGACGCCCGCCGCAACGGCCACCGCGTCCTCGCCCTGCTCCGCGGCAGCGCGGTCAACTCCGACGGCGCCAGCAACGGCCTGACCGCCCCCAACGGCCCCTCCCAGCAGCGCGTCATCCGACAGGCACTGGCAGGCGCCGGCCTGACGGCGGGGGACGTCGACGCCGTCGAGGGCCACGGCACGGGAACCACGCTCGGCGACCCGATCGAGGCGCAGGCGCTGCTCGCCACGTACGGCCGGGACCGCCCGGCCGACCGTCCGCTGTGGCTGGGCTCGATCAAGTCGAACATGGGGCACACGCAGGCCGCGGCGGGTGTCGCGGGGATCATCAAGATGGTCATGGCGATGCGCAACGGGCAGCTTCCCCGGACCCTGCACGCCGACGAGCCGAGCCCCCAGATCGACTGGAGCGAAGGCGCGGTGGAGCTGTTGACCGAGGCGCGTGAGTGGCCGGCCGGGGAGGACGGCCGGCCGCGTCGCGCGGGCATCTCCTCCTTCGGCATCAGCGGGACCAACGCGCACGTCGTGATCGAGCAGGCGCCGCAGCCCGAGCCGGCCGCCACCGAGGAGAACGGCGACGCGCCCGACGCGAGCACCCTCGTGCCGTGGGTGATCTCCGCCCGCACCCCTGAGGCCCTGCGCGCCCAGGCCGCCCGGATGCGCGAACACCTCGACTCCCTGCCCGACGACGAACTGCGCCCCGTAGGACACGCGTTGGCCACCACCCGCGCGACCCTCGAACACCGGGCCGTGGCGATCGGCGACGGCCACACGTCCCTGGCCGAGCAGCTCGACGCGCTTGCAGCCGGCAACGGCACGACCGCATCCCAGGCGCACGAGGGCAAGACGGCGGTGTTGTTCACCGGGCAGGGCAGCCAGCGGATCGGGATGGGCCGGGAGTTGTATGCCGCGTTCCCCGTGTTCGCGTCCGCGTTCGACGCGGTGTGTGAGGTGTTGGACGGGTTGTTGGAGCGCCCGTTGCGGGACGTGGTGTGGGGTGGGGACGCGGATGCGGGTGTGCTGGAGCGGACGGCGTTCGCTCAGCCGGCGCTGTTCGCCATCGAGACCGCTCTGTTCCGCCTGCTGGAGTCGTGGGGTGTGCGGCCTGATGTGGTGGCCGGGCACTCGATCGGTGAGGTGACGGCGGCCCATGTCGCGGGCGTGCTGTCGCTTGAGGACGCGGCACGGCTGGTTGCGGCGCGTGGCCGGTTGATGGACGCCCTGCCCGCCGGTGGCGCGATGCTCGCGGTCGAGGCGACCGAGGACGAGATACAACCGCTACTCGCCGGGGATGTGGGTGTCGCCGCGGTCAACGGTCCGGCCTCGGTGGTGGTGTCGGGTGCCGA
>NZ_JBJZOJ010000106.1:0-11612 GCF_047200655.1 Streptomyces sp. MS06 | reverse complement strand
TCCGCCGGCTCCCGCGCCGTGACCGTGCGGTAGGCGATCTCGGCGAGCCGGGCCTGGCCGTCCTTGCCGGGGTGGAACCAGTCCCAGGAGCTCAGCTGCGCGGCGCCGAAGCGGTAGTCGTGGACCGCGCCGCCGTCGTAGCGGCAGTGCCGGTCCGCGGCGCACACCTGCTCCAGCACCCGGTCGTACGCCTCCACCCGCTTGTCCACCTTGTCGCGCCGCGCGGTCGCCGCCGCGCCCAGGGACTCCGCGTCACTCAGCATCGACGGGCAGACGCCCAGCTTCCACACCTCCCGGCCCAGCGCGCTGGAACGCCCCTGGGACCACAGCCGCTTCAGGTCGGGCACGCTCGCCACGTACACCTCGGTCCGCGGCAGGGAGCGGCGCAGGGTGCGCATCGCGTTCTGGAAACCGGCCCGGAAGTCCGCCACCGAGGTCATGGCCGCGGGGGTGGCACGGCAGGCGTCGTTGGCGCCCACCATCACCGTCACCAGCTCCGGCCGGCGGGTCACCGCCCGCGCCATCTGGGCCTGCAGACCGGCCATGCGGGCGCCGGTCACCGCGTAGTTCCAGCTGTGGGTGGCCGCCCGTTCCCGGCCCAGCAGCCGGACGGCGAGGGAGTCGACCGCCGGGCTGCTGCCCGTGGCCCAGGACACCTCGGGGCAGTCCGCCAGCACGGCGCACGCGTCGAAGCCGCGGGTGATGGAGTCCCCGACCGCCGCGATCGAGTCCGGGCTGCGGTCCCAGGCCGGCGTCGGCGTGGGGGTCGGTCTCGGTGCCGCGCCGGACGCCGTGCCGGTCGGCGGCGGGGCGGGCCGGCCGCCGGCCGCTCCGCAACCCGCGGCGGTCAGGACGGCGGCCGCCACGCCGGCCGCCACGGCACCCACCCGCTGCCTCGGTTTCCGCATCCCTCGGTGATCCCCTCGCTCGTCCGGTACCGGCCGCGACGGCCTCCCTCATGACAACGTGCGCGGGTTCCCCGGTGGTGCCGTGCCGAGTCTCACACCCGGACAGGCGTCCCCCCGGGTGAATGGCTGCCCTTTCCGGGTACCGGGACCGACGGTACGTCACACTCCCCGCGCCGCCGCACGGTAGCCTCGCCCTCAACGTGGCTGTTTAGCCGCCGCCCAGCCCGCTGCAAGACGATCCGCTGCCCGGAGGTCCCGGTGACGACACGTGGAGTTCTGTACGTGCACTCCGCGCCGCGCGCGCTGTGCCCGCACGTCGAGTGGGCCGTCGCCGGGGTGCTCGGCACGCGCGTCAACCTCGACTGGATCCGCCAGCCCGCCGCGCCCGGCACCTGGCGTTCGGAGTTCTCCTGGCAGGGCGAGCCCGGCACGGCGTCCAAACTGGCCTCCGCGCTGCGCGGCTGGCACCTGCTGCGCTTCGAGGTGACCGCCGAGCCCTGCCCGACCGCGGAGGGCGAGCGCTACAGCTGCACCCCCGACCTGGGAATCTTCCACGCCGTCACCGGAATCCACGGCGACATCCTCATCCCCGAGGACCGGCTCCGCGCCGCCCTGCTGCGCAGCCGGCGCGGCGAGACCGACCTGGAGGCCGAGCTGTCCAGGCTGCTCGGCAAGCCGTGGGACGACGAGCTCGAGCCGTTCCGGTACGCGGGAGAGGGCGCGCCGGTGCGCTGGCTGCACCAGGTGGTCTGATCCTCCGCACCCCGGGGACGCCCCGGTCGCCGCGGACCCGCGGCGGAAGCCCCGGTCACCGCGGACGCGGGACCGCACCGGACCCGCGGACGACCACCGATCCGCGCCCCGTCCCGCCCGCGGGAACGACCACCGATCCGCGCCCCGTCCCGCCCGCGGGAACGACCGCCGACCCGCGACCCGTCCCGGCCGCGGGAACGACCGCGGACCTGTGACCCGTCCCGGCCGCGGGAACGACCGCCGGCCCGTGAAGGCCCGGAAACGCAGGGAGGGTCCCACCTGCCGGTGGGACCCTCCCGTGTCGTGTCACGTGCCCGCTCGCGCGGGTGTCACTCAGACGGTGCGGAACGCCAGGACCACGTTGTGCCCGCCGAACCCGAAGGAGTCGTTCAGCGCGGCGATGCGGCCCTCCACGGGCAGCTTGCGCGCCTCACCGCGGACGATGTCCGCGTTGACCTCGGGGTCGAGGTTGTCGAGGTTGACGGTCGGCGGGGCGACCCGGTGGTACAGCGCCAGGACGGCGGCCACCGTCTCCACGCCGCCCGCACCACCGAGCAGGTGGCCCGTCATCGACTTGGTGCTGGTGACCGCCATGTGGTCGACGTCGTCACCGAAGGCCTTGCGCAGCGCCTTGATCTCACCGATGTCGCCCTGCGGGGTCGAGGTGGCGTGCGCGTTGACGTGCACGACCTCGGCCGGGTCCAGGCCGGTGCCGTCGAGCAGGTTCTGCAGGGCGGCCGCGATGCCGGTGCCGGACGGCTCCGGCTGGGTGATGTGGTGGGCGTCGGCGGAGATGCCCTGTCCGACGGCCTCCGCGTAGACGCGGGCGCCGCGGGCCCTGGCGTGCTCCTCGGACTCCAGGACGATCACGCCGGCGCCCTCGCCGAGGACGAAGCCGTTGCGGTCCGTGTCGAAGGGGCGGGAGGCGCCCTGCGGGTCGTCGTTGTTCTTCGACATCGCCATCATGTTGCCGAACGCGGCGATGGGCAGCGGGTGGATGGCCGCCTCGGTGCCGCCCGCGACGACGACGTCGGCACGGCCGGTGCGGATCATCTCGATGGCGTAGCCGATGGCCTCGGCACCGGAGGCGCACGCCGAGACGGGCGTGTGCACGCCGGCCTGGGCACCGAGTTCGATGCCGACGTTGGCCGCCGGGGAGTTGGGCATGAGCATCGGCACGGTGTGCGGGGAGACCCTGCGGACGCCCTTGTCGCGCAGGATGTCGTACTGGTCCAGGAGCGTGGTCACACCGCCGATTCCGGAGGCGATGACCGCGCCGAGACGGTGCGGGTCGATGGCGGAGTCCTCGCCGGCCCTGCCGCTGAAACCGGCGTCCTGCCACGCCTCCCGGGCCGCGATCAGCGCGAACTGCGCCGAGCGGTCCAGCTTGCGGGCCTGCGGGCGGGGGATGATCTCGCCGGGTTCGACGGCGATCTGCGCGGCGATGCGGACGGGCAGTTCCGCCGCCCAGTCCTGCGTCAGCGGGCCGACGCCGGAACGTCCGGCGACCAGGCCCTCCCAGGTAGAGGCCGCGTCGCCACCCAGCGGTGTGGTTGCGCCGATACCGGTGACGACCACGGTGCGATTGGTCGAGCTCACGGGAATTCTTTCTCCAACGGATCAGAGGATCGAGCGGCGCCACCGCCGGGTGGCGGGGCCGGGGCACCCCGGCCGGAGCGGAAGACTCAGGCCTGGTGCTTGAGGATGTAGTCGGTCGCGTCGCCGACGGTCTTGAGGTTCTTGACGTCGTCGTCGGGGATCTTGACGTCGAAGCGCTCCTCGGCGGCGACGACGACCTCGACCATGGACAGGGAGTCGACGTCCAGGTCGTCGGTGAAGGACTTGTCCAGCTGGACGTCCTCAACCGGGATCCCGGCGATCTCGTTCACGATCTCCGCGAGACCGGCGACGATCTCTTCCTGAGTGGCGGCCATGGTGGCGCTCCTTCGTAGTTTTCCAGAGGTGGTGCCGCGTCAGCGGCGGGTGTGTTGCGGTTCCCGTACCGGCTGCACACGATCCGGCACGGAGTGCCTAGGGGAGGGTAACGACCGTCGCTGCGTACACGAGACCCGCCCCGAATCCGATGACGAGTGCGGTGTCACCGCTCTTCGCCTCCCCGGTGGCCAGGAGCCGCTCCATCGCGAGCGGGATCGAGGCGGCCGAGGTGTTGCCGGTGGTGCGCACGTCCCGGGCGACCGTGACGGACTCCGGCAGCTTCAGGGTCTTCACCATCGAGTCGATGATCCGCTCGTTGGCCTGGTGCGGGACGAAGACGTCCAGCTCGTCCGCGCCGATACCGGCCGCGTCAAGCGCCTGCTGGGCGACCTTCGCCATCTCGAACACGGCCCAGCGGAACACCGCCTGGCCCTCCTGCGTGATCGCCGGGAAACGGTCCACGGCACCCGCACGGTAGTCCGTCCACGGCACGGTCTGCTTGATCGTCTCGGACTTGTCGCCCTCGGACCCCCAGATCGTGGGACCGATCGCAGGTTCGTTCGACGGTCCGACCACGACCGCTCCGGCGCCGTCACCGAACAGGAAGGCCGTGGCCCGGTCCTCCAGATCGGTGAGATCGCTCAGCCGCTCCACGCCGATGACCAGGACGTGCTCCGCGGAGCCCTCCGTGATCAGGCCCTTGGCGAGGGTGAGGCCGTAGCCGAACCCGGCGCAACCCGCCGAGATGTCGAAGGCGGCGGCCTTGTCCGTGCCCAGCCTGTCGGCGATCTCGGTGGCGATGGCCGGGGTCTGCTTGAAGTGCGAGACGGTGGAGACGATCACCGCGCCGATCTGCCCCGCGGCGATCCCGGCGTCCGCGATGGCCTTCCCGGAGGCCTCCACCGACATCGTGGCGACGGTCTCCTCGTCGCTCGCCCAGTGCCGGGTCTGGATGCCGGAGCGTGAGCGGATCCACTCGTCGGACGAGTCGATCGTCTCCAGGATCACCTCGTTCGGCACCACACGGGTCGGACGGTAGCCGCCCACGCCGAGAATGCGCGCGTACGGGGCGCCCTTGCTGGCCTTGATCTTCGCCATGTCGGTCGGCTCCTTGGGGCGTCTCAGGCGTGCTCGGCGATGAGCTCGCGGGCGGCGTCGAGGTCGTCGGGTGTCTTCAGCGGCAGTGTCTTGACGCCGGGCAGGGCGCGCTTGGCGATGCCGGTCAGGGTGCCGCCCGGGCACACCTCCAGCAGCGCCGTGGCGCCCAGCTCCCGGAAGGTGTCCATGCACAGGTCCCAGCGGACCGGGTTGGCGACCTGGCCGACCAGGCGGGCGACCACGTCGTCGCCGGTCGCCGCGGTGAGCCCGTCCTTGTTCGAGACGTAGGCGACCTTCGGGTCGGCGGGCTCGAGGTCCTTCGCGGCCTCCGCCAGCCTGTCGACCGCGGGGGCCATGTGGTGGGTGTGGAAGGCGCCGGCGACCTTCAGCGGCACGACACGCCGCACGCCCTCCGGCTTGTCCTCGGCGAGCGCGGCCAGCTGCTCCCTGGTGCCCGCGGCCACGATCTGGCCCGCCCCGTTGACGTTCGCGGCGGTCAGGCCCAGTTTCTCCAGGTGCGGCACGGTCGTGGCGGCGTCACCGCCGAGCAGGGCGGACATGCCCGTCTCGGTGATCGCGGCGGCCTCCGCCATCGCCAGGCCCCGCTTGCGCACCAGCGCCAGCGCGGCGGTCTCGTCGAGGACGCCGGCGAGGACCGCGGCGGTGAACTCGCCGACACTGTGCCCGGCGACGGCCCCCGGCGAGATGTCACCGAGTGCCGCGGCGGACAGCAGGCCGGCCGCGACCAGCAGCGGCTGGGCGACGGCGGTGTCGCGGATCTCGTCCGCGTCGGCCTGCGTGCCGTAGTGGGCGAGATCCAGTCCGATGGCGTCCGACCACGCGGCGACGCGGTCGGCGGCGCCGGGGAGTTCGAGCCAGGGGGTCAGGAAGCCGGGCGTCTGGGCGCCCTGGCCGGGAGCGACGAGTACGAGCACTCTCACACTCTCTCTTGCGTACGGGCGCGGCCGCCCGTGGGGACTAGGACGAAGAACACGAGGGGGTTTTGTGGGCCCCCGACAAAAGACTAGGTCTGGGGATCTCCATCCACCAGACGCCCCAGGATCAGTGCGATGCGCAGGGTGAACGCGGAGCGTACATCGGAAGGCGACCATCCGGTGACGTCTGTCACACGTCGGAGCCGGTAGCGCACGGTGTTGGGGTGAACGAAGAGCATTCGGGCGGCGCCTTCCAGGCTGCTCGCCTGTTCCAGGTAGACACTGAGCGTCTCCAGTAGTGCGGAGCCTGCTTCCCCGAGCGGTCTGTAGATCTCCTCCACCAACTGCTCGCGCGCGGTGGGATCACCGGCGATCGCGCGCTCCGGCAGCAGATCGTCCGCGAGGACCGGCCGGGGCGCGTCCTGCCAGGCCGAACACGCCTTCAGCCCGGCCGCCGCGGCCTGCGCGGAACGCGTCGCGGCCAGCAGGTCGGGCACCACCGGCCCGGCCACCACGGGTCCCGCCGCATATGGTCCGATCAGGGACCTCGCCACTCCCAGCGGATTGTCGCTGCCGCCCGCGATCACCACCAGGCGGCTGCCCAGCACCCCGGTCAGCACCTGGAGCTTGGCGTGCCGGGCGGCCCGCCGGATCGCCTCGACGGTCAGTTCGGAGTCCCCGTCCGGTGCGGTGCCCAGTACGACGCACACGTACTCGGGGGAGTTCCAGCCGAGAGCGGCGGCCCGGCTGACGGCGCCCTCGTCGACCTCACCGCTGACCACCGCGTTGACGACCAGCGACTCCAGGCGCGCGTCCCAGGCACCGCGTGCCTCGGCCGCCTGCGCGTACACCTGGGCGGTGGCGAAGGCGATCTCCCGCGCGTACACCAGCAGCGCCTCGCGCAGCACCGACTCGTCCCCGGGCGCCGCGACCTCGTCGATCGCGCTCTCCATCACCTCGATGGTGGTGCGCACCATCTCCACGGTCTGCCGCAGCGTGATGGCCCGGGTCAGTTCTCGCGGCGCGGTCCCGAACACGTCCGTCGAGATGGCCTGCGGGGCGTCCGGTCGCCGGAACCACTCGGTGAAGGCGGCGATGCCGGCCTGTGCGACCAGCCCGATCCAGGACCGGTTCTCCGGGGGCATGGCCCGGTACCACGGAAGCGTCTCGTCCATCCGCGCGATGGCCTGTGCGGCGAGGCTCCCGGAGGACTTCTCCAGCCGCTTCAGGGTCGGGGCGTGCGGATGGGGGCGCGCACGGACGCCGGCGGGCGGCTGGTCGGGCTTGCTGGATTCGGGTTCGGGCACGGGGACAAGACTGCCTTATCGGGACGGGAGAGTGCGTCGCCGGGGGCAGGATCGGAGCGCCACCGACCCCGGAGGGCCTACCGTGACGGGCATGAGGGTGGACGTGCGGCACGCCGAGGAGCGCTATCCGGGGGGCGACCCCGCGGCCGGTATCGAGTCGCTGCACGCCTTCTCCTTCGGCCCGCACTACGATCCGGACAACCTGCGCTTCGGCGCCCTGATCGCCTGCAACGAGGAACGCCTCGCGCCCGGCGCGGGCTTCGACGAGCACCCGCACAGCCATACCGAGATCGTGACGTGGGTGGTGGAGGGCGAGCTGACCCACCGCGACTCCACGGGGCGCGAGACGATCGTCCGCCCCGGGGACGTGCAGCGCCTCAGCTCCGCGGCCGGGGTGCGGCACGTGGAGCGCAACGACGGCCCGGAGCCCCTGACCTTCGTCCAGATGTGGCTGGCCCCGCGCGAGCCCGGCGGCGAACCGGCCTACGGGATCGTCCGCGGCATCGCCGACTCCACCCCGTACGCCGTCCCGGAGGCCGGCGCGATGCTGCACGTAAGGCGGCTGGAGGCGGGGGAGCGGACGGCGGTGCCGGACGGGGCGTACGTGTACGTCCACGTGGTGCGGGGCGAGGTGGGGCTGGGGGAGGCCCGGCTCGGCCCCGGCGACGCGGCCCGGATCGGCGGGGCGCGCGGGGCCGAGCTGGTGGCGGTGACCGGGGCGGAGGCGCTGGTGTGGGAGATGGCGGCCCGCTGAGCCGCGCGGTCGGGGCCCTTCTCTCCCCGCAACCGCAGCCGCAGCCGCAGCCGCAGCCGCAGCCGCAGCCGCAGCCGCAGCCGCAGCCGGGGCCGGGGAGCGCCTCGCGCGGGGACCCGGCGCGGCCCGACTCACCGGTCGCGTGGGCGGGGCCCGCTGCTCGGAGCGGCGGCCGTCACGGTGTCAACAGTGGTACTCGGTGACCGTTCCGCCGTCGAGTGCGACGGTGCCGTGCGCGGTGCCGTCGTCGTTCCACACCGTGTAGGTGCCCGCCGGCAGGGGGGAGATGAGGACGCAGTACAGGGTGCGGTCGGCGAGGCGGCGGGGGCGCACGGCGGCGTGGGTGCGATGCTCGGGCCGGTCGGCCGGGCTGACGTGGATCTCGCGTCCGTCCTCGGCGGGCTCCGTGTGGATGATGAGCGCCGCGGTGTCCTCGCCGATCTCCAGGAGGACGCTGCCCGGTTCGGAGGGCTGGGAGTTGTGGTCGTGCACGGGAGGGGCTCCTGTCGCTCGGAGTGGCGGGGCCGCCGTACCCGGAAGGGCGGCCCCGCGGGTCGGTCGGGTCAGGAGGCGGGGTGGTGGTAGCCGTCGTAGGGGACGCCGAGGTAGGGGAAGGTGTCCAGGTACGGGTTGGCGAGGTCCGCCGGCGTCAGGCCGTCGGTCACCTTGGACGCCGCGGCGTCGGGGGTGTAGCCCTTGTCGACGAGTGGAAGGGTGGCGCCGGCCACCGCTCGCAGCTCCACGGTGACGACGTCGTCGTACACGCGGCGTCCGTTGGGGAAGCCGGCCGGGTCGCCGCCGACGAGGCCGAGGATGCTGGGCTTGCTGCTCGGGGGGATGGCGGTGTTGAGGCGGAGCATGTCGGCCTGGGTGGGGCCGGTGTGGTTCTGGAAGCCCGGGACGACGCCCTGCGGGATACCGGTGAGCAGGATGGCCAGCAGGTCGGCACGCGGTTTGCCGGACTTGTTGTAGGCGTCGAGCTGCGGGAAGACCCCGGGGTAGAGCACCGGGAGTAGCCTGGCCAGCTCGGGGTGGGCGACGTAGCTGGCGAAGCGCTTGTCGTCGGCCGGCGGGACCGCGTTCCACTCGTCCTTGGAACCGAGCGGTACCAGCACCTCGTTGAAGAGCGGGTTCCCGAGGCGGGAGACCTGGGTGTACGGGCCGGACTCGATGTCCTGGCCGTGGAGGGGCTCGAGGACGCGTG
The DNA here is from genome assembly GCF_047200655.1 of Streptomyces sp. MS06. Lineage (NCBI taxonomy): Bacteria > Bacillati > Actinomycetota > Actinomycetes > Kitasatosporales > Streptomycetaceae > Streptomyces > Streptomyces sp. MS06. The sequence continues at coordinate 2,718 of NZ_JBJZOJ010000106.1, read as the reverse complement.
CCCGGCGCCGGCTCGCGGTGGTCCACACGCCGACGGTGGCGTGCGGGTCGGTGGCGTCCTTCGCCCGGTGCCCGTGGCGGGTGAGGTCGGTGACGGGCACCTGGATCGCCAGCGAGTGGACGTTCAGTTCCTTGGTGGTGTTGACGCCGTCGGCCGGCTGGGCGAAGACGCTCATCCCGAACTGGTTGTGCAGGTTCTGGAAGGGCCGCAGGTTTCCGAGGTCGAACACGGCACCGAGGTCGACGTAGAAGCCCTCGGCCCGCTGGCCGGCGAACACCTTCCGGTTCCTGCCGAGGGTGTGCACCGCCTGCTGGGCCAGCCTTTGGTAGTTCGGGGTGGACAGCGGGCCGATGTTGCAGGGCGGGCAGGTCAGGTGGCGGCCGAGCACCGAGTTCCGGCCGCCGCTCTCGCAGCGGGTGAGGGTGTAGGTCTGGTACCGGTTCCAGTTCGGCGAGTCCAGGCTGAGGACGGGCCCGGTGTTGTAGAGGAAGCTGTCCGGGTGGCGGAGCCGGGTGGTGAACTCGAACCGGTAGGTGACGTCGGGCCTGCCGTCGCCGTCGTTGTCGACATGGATCTCGTACAGCACGTCGTCGCCGAACTCGTAGAAGTTCGGGCCGCCCGCGGGGTTCTGCAGCGGGATGTAGTTGGCGATCAGCGTGACGGTGTCGGGGGCGTCGGGGCTGACGAAGGCGTAGACGTCGGTGCTGTCGGCGACCGGGTCCTTGGAGATCTCCGGGGCTTCGCGGTGGGATGACATCGGTACCTCACTGGGGTCGAGGGTGCGTCGGGCCGGCAGCGTCGGCTGCCGCGGTGGGCCGGAGCCCGGTCAGTGCAGGTGCCGCAGCAGGTCCGCGGCCAACGCCCGGTCGGTGACGTGGTGGTGCCGCTCTCCGTGGAAGAAGTCCATCTCGCCCTTCGCGGCATCGCGCACGTGCACCACCAGCGGCTCGTGCGGGCCCGCCGCTTCGGCCGCGGCCTCGGCCGCCGCCCCGTCCCGGCGCGGTGCGGCCGCGAGGGCCGGCTCCGCCGCGCCGAGCACGGCACCCGCGGCGAGACCCGCGAGACCCAGATGTGTCGCGCCGCGCATCACGCCGCGGCGGTCGATGCCGGAAGGTGCCTCCTGCTGGGGCTCGGGCTGCGAACTGTTCATGAGTACTCCTTGCGGTGGGGACGGACCGTGGCGAGCGCACCGGGGCAGGCGACCGGCAGGGTCGATCGCCGCGGCGTGATGCGGGGCGGTATCGGACCGGGAGTGGACAGGTCACCTGCAGCGGGCGCCCCCACGGTCTGACGGAAGAGACCGAAGGCGCCGAGGACGCGTCCTGCGGCGGACGCGAGGGCCTGTGGCAGAAGAGGCCGGCGCTTCGGCCCGAATGAAACGCTCGGCGTCACTCTCCGTCAAGCCTGCGTTTCCGCCGCGTGAGGGGAGGTGCGGGGGTGGTGGCGACGTCGCCGCAGTTCAGGCCGGATCGGCTGAGCCGAACGGGGGAATTCCGCTTCGGCTCCCCCGGTGGACCAGTCCGGCGCCGGAACCGCACCGGATTCCTCCCGGCAGAGGAACTCCGGGGAGGAGGTGGTCGACGGGGCGTCAGCCGCACATCGGAACGGATCCGGTGTCAGTGCTGTTCGGGCGCGGAGCCGACGGGGCGCCGCCGCTCGCCGCTGTCCTCGTGCCCGTTTCCGGCGGCGTCCGTGCCCGTGACGGGCTTTCGCCGGACCGTCGCACCTCGGCGACCTGCGTGCTTCCAGGACACCGAGGGCTTCGAACCGGCGCTGGCCGCAGGGGCGGGACGGCCGGCCGGGCGGAACGGCCGGCCGGGCGTCGAGCGGTACGGCCCCCTTTCGCAGTCCGCACGATGCGCTCGTGCCCCGGGAGCCGCTTCCCGTCACAACGTCTCGGGCGCGGCGGATCCGGTCCGAGTGCCTGCCGGGAAAGAGACTTGATCCGCCCTCTCATCGCCCGCAAACAACACATGATCAATCCAGACAAAGCGGATTGTTCCGGCCGGCCCGACCGGTGGCGGCCATTTGATTCACGTCAATCGAACTGCCGGTGAATCCCGGACAGACCGGAGGTAAACGACCGGAATCGAAGATAATTGAACTGGTAACCCTTCGACGCCTCGTCGTCTGCCGCACTACCGTGATCCACGCGGCATTTGATCTTGCTTTCAATTGCGGCGAGGCAATGCCGGTACGGGGGGAGCCAACAGGTACTACCGGCGAGCCGAGGTTTGGGCCTCGGCGCTTCCCTCTACTCCATCCCAGTGCGCCACTCGTCACACACGGAAGGAAAGAGGAAAATGAAACTCGGTAGAGCAAAGCGTTTCGCGGTCGCCTTTGCGGGGACCGTGGCATTGAGCCTGGGGACGGCCGGAGTCGCGGCCGCGGGCCAGGACGGCGGAGTCGTCTACAACCCGACCGGTGGGGCGTCCTCCTGGTGGAAGGCGTACGGGGACCACTACTGGGTCCACGACGCCGATGCCGACGGGCACTCCGCCGTCGGGAAGCTGTACGTGCCGTACCGGGGCACCGTCTACAACGACTGGGTGACCGGTGGTGCGGGCAAGTCCGCCGACTTCAACTACAACCTCAGCGAGGGCGCGGACGTCTACTACAAGTCGTGCGTGGGCGAGTCGGGAACCGGCTCCATCTTCTCGTGCAACTCCGACTGGTACTGGGCCCAGGCCTGATCCGCTGAGTCCGGACTGACGGTGG
>NZ_JBJZOJ010000105.1:0-12851 GCF_047200655.1 Streptomyces sp. MS06 | reverse complement strand
CGGTCACTGGTCCGCGACGGCTCGACCGTCATCGTTCGCTTCCGTTCTGTGCGGTGCCGGCGTCCTGCCACCGGGGCGGGCCGGCGGGGCGGGTGTCGGTGGGAGCTTCGCGTGCGGGGCGGGTGCGCGGGACCGGGCCGTGCGGCCGTCGGTGGCGGCCTGTGCGGCTCTCGGCGGGCGATGACCACGCGGAGACCTGCGCCAGGGGTGCACGCCGCCCTCCGCCCCGCTTCTACCGCCTGGTACTCGATTCTGTTTTCACGGTACTCAGTACCGTGAAGGGTGGCAAGTGGCCACCGGACGTGCGCGCAGGAGAGGATGAGGCCGCATGAGCAAGGGATCGACGCGGGAGCGGCTCGCGCAGGCGGCGTTCACGCTCTTCGACGAACGCGGCTACGAACAGACGACCGTCGAGGACATCGCGGAGCGCGCCGGTGTGGGGCGTACCACCTTCTTCCGGCACTACCGGTCGAAGGAGGAGGTCATCTTCCCCGACCACGACCGCCTGCTCTCGGCGATCAGCGGCCGGCTCGCCGGATCCACGCATGCCACCGCCCTGGTCGCCGTCTCGGACGCGGTCCGGCTGGTCCTGATGCACTACCTCGACGAGGGCGAGCTGGCGCGCCGCAGGTACGCCCTGACCAGCAAGGTGCCCGCCCTGCGCGAGCGGGAGATCGTCAGTGTGGCCCGGTACCAGCGGCTGTTCCGCGAGTTCATCTCGGACTGGATGGGAGACAACGGGACGTCGACGCCGCTGCGGGCCGAACTCATGGCGGCGAACGTCGTCGCCGCGCACAACCACGTGCTGAGGCGATGGCTGCGGGGGGAGTCGGCGGATCCCGCCGCGGAGGTCGACGACGCGATGCGCGAGGTGCTGGCCCTCTTCCCGGTGCCGCCCGCCGCGCCCTCCGCGTCCCCGGGGGCGGCCGGGGACGGCACCACGGTCGTCGTGCTGCGCAGTGGCACGGACATCGACGCCCTGCTGCCCTCGCTCCGGCGGCTGCTGCGGGACGGGGGCGCCTCCTGACGAGGCACCGGCGGCGCTGCAAGCACGGCCGCGTCCGATCCGGGGGGCCGTGCGGCCGGGCCGGTCAGGGGCCGATCTCCACCGGTGCCGAGACGGTGACCTGGTCGAAGTCGGAGACGCGGACGGTGGCCTTCATGGTCCAGGTCCCGGCGACCGGCAGGGTGAGGGTGTCGCTCCCCCAGTAGCCGCCCTCGTCGACGAGGTGCGCGTCCAGCGGGCCGATGCCACGACCGACCTGCCTGAACGCGAGGCGCAGCTCGGGAACGGTGACGGGGCTGCCGTCGGCGCCGAAGACGACCGCCTCCACCACGTTGCGTCCCGCGCGCCCCGGCTCCAGGGTGACCTGGACCGTGCCGCGCCCGGCGAGCGTGGTGGCGCCCGTGTCGTAGGGGACGCGGGTGAGGTTCACGTCCGGCCGGCCGGGGACCGTGGAGCGGACCGCCGCGGCCTCGGCGGCGGCCCGGCCCGGCTGCGTGCCGGTCAGGAGGGTGGTGAGAACGAGGACCGCCGCCCCGGCGAGCGCCTCGGCGAGCACCGAGCGGCGCAGAGCGCGTCGGCCGGCCGGCGGGCCGGGCGCGCGGTCGGCCCGCGTGTCCTCGGCGCCGCCCGCCGCGCTGCTCCGCTCCGGCATCCGGTCCGGCGTCCGGTCCGGCATCCGCTCCGGCATCGGATCCGGCATCGGATCCGGCATCGGATCCGGCATCGGATCCGCGGGACGCGGCCCCGGACCGGCGCCGGGGGACGCCGCGCCCACTCCTGCGGCGACCGGCACCCGCTCCTCCTCGCGCACCCGCGCCGGGGCGCCGGCCGCGCGCCGGGAATGCCGGGCGAAGGCGAGCATCAGCAGCACCGCCCACGCCTTGAAGGCGAGGATCCTGCCGTAGTCCGTCGCGAACAGCTCCCGCCAGGAGTCCAGGCCGCGCCAGGACTGGTAGACCCCGGTGACCACGAGCACGGCCACCGCGGACGCGGCGAGACGGGAGAAGCGGGTGACGGCGGAGGGCGGGACCGGCTCCCCGGCGGGAGCCCGGCGCAGCACGGTCAGCAGGGCGACCAGTCCGCCCAGCCAGGCGGCCATCGCCACCAGGTGCAGCACGGTGGAGGCCACGGCCACCGGCACCTGTGCGCCGGCCGCCGCGTGGTCGGCCCCTGCCCAGGTCGCGGCCAGGCCGAGGGCGCCCGCCGCGGCCGCGGCCCGATGGCCGCGGGTGAGGTGGGGCGGAGCGGCACGGTGCCGGGTCACGAGCGCCGCGAGCAGCAGCAGGGCCAGCCGGGCCAGCAGTGCGGCCCCGGAACGGCTGCGGACGGTACGGCCCAGCAGCGCGGGGTCGAACGCCTCGGCTGCCGCACCGCCGCTGTCGTACGGGCCCCGCAGCAGCAGGAGCAGCGCGGTGGCCGAGCACAGCACCCACCAGCCGACCAGCAGCGTCCTCCGCAGCAGTCGTGCGGCGGTGGCCGTCGGCCAGCAGACCAGCACGAACACGGCGGCGCCGGTCAGCAGGGCGAGGCCGGCCCAGGCGGCGTAGCGGGCCGCGCCGTTCAGCGCGCCGACCACCGGGTCCACGGCCGGCGCGGAGACGGTGGGCGCCCGGGTCGCCGTCGGCGCGCCGACGGAGAACGTGAACGCGCCCGAGACGGCGTGGCTGTCGGCGGACACCACGCGCCAGGACACGGTGTAGGTGCCCCGGCCCAGGCCGTGGGCGAGGGCGACCCGGGCGGTGTCGGCCCTGCCGTCCGCGTGCTCGGGTTCGCCCGCGGTCGCGGGCCGGTTCTCCGGGTCCAGCACCCGCAGCGAGTTCTCGGCCAGCGAGACCGCCTCGTCGAAGGTCACGGTGATCTGCGCGGGCGCAGCCTTCAGTACGGTGCCGTCGCGGGGATCGCTGCCGGTCAGCACGGCGTGCGCGGCGGCGGGGAAGGCTCCGCCGGCCAGGGACAGGGCGAGGACGAGGGCCGCCGTCAGCAGGGAGGCCGCCGCCCGTGTGCGGTGCGTGGACGGTCGTGCTGCCGGGTGTCGCATCTCCGGTCCCGTTTCCTCGTCGCGGGTGGGCACGGCGGCGGCCGGGCGGCACGGCCCCCGCCGGCACCGTGCCGTCCGCAAACGCCCCACCCCCGGTCCGACCCCGCGCGTACGGCGCGCAGGGCGCCCTCGGGCCCGTTCCCCGGAAGTACGCGGCGCCGGGCGCGGGTGTTCAACGGGCGCGGCGACGGTCCGGTCCGGCGCGGCTTCCCGCGGGTTGGCAGCGCCGCTCACGAAGATGACAACGGTCACCGGTGCAGCCTTTGGAGAAACGCACACCGGTGCGTTTCACTGCACCCGAAGGGCACCCGTCAGCACAGGGAGGTACATGACGTGGGCGAGCACGGGCACGGTACGGGGCACTCGCACGCCGCCGAGGGTCACGCGGGGCACTCGCACGGGGTGCGGGCGGACGCCGACCGCCGCTGGCTGGCCGCCGCGCTCGCGCTGATCACCGTCTTCATGGCGGCCGAGGTCGTCATCGGCGTCGTCGCCCGCTCGCTGGCCCTGCTGTCCGACGCGGCGCACATGCTCACCGACGCGGCGTCCATCGTGCTCGCGCTGGTGGCGATGCGGCTGTCCGCCCGGCCCGCCCGCGGCGGCTACACCTTCGGCCTCAAGCGGGCGGAGATCCTCTCGGCCCAGGCGAACGGGCTGACCCTGCTGCTGCTCGCGGCCTGGCTGGGCTACGAGGCCGTACGCCGCCTGGTCCAGCCGTCGGAGGTCGAGGGCGGCCTGATGCTCGCCACGGCGCTCACCGGCATCGCCGTCAACCTCGCCGCCACCTGGTGCCTGTCCCGGGCCAACCGCTCCTCCCTCAACGTCGAGGGCGCCTATCAGCACATCCTCAACGACCTGTTCGCCTTCGTCGGCACCGCGATCGCCGCGCTCGTCATCGTCCTCACCGGGTTCACCCGCGCCGACCCCCTGGCGACCCTCGTGGTGGTCGTCCTGATGGCGAAGGCCGGGTACGGCCTGCTGCGCGAGTCGGGACGGATCTTCCTGGAAGCCGCTCCCGCCGACGTCGACCCGGACCAGACCGGCGACCGGCTCGTCGCCCACCCGGCCGTCGTCGAGGTGCACGACCTGCACATCTGGCAGATCACCTCCGGTCAGGCGGCGCTGTCCGCACACGTGCTGGTGGCGCCCGGCGGCGACTGCCACGGCGTCCGCCGCGACCTGGAACAGCTCCTCGCCGACGTCTACGGCATCACCCACACGACCCTCCAGGTCGATCACGCGCCCGAGGCCGTCCTGCAGCTCAGCCGGGACGAGCCCGGTGGGGTCGAGCACTGCGGGGACCCGCACGGTCCCGTCCACCGCGACGAACCCCACCCGCACTGACCTCCCGCCCCCCGGTCCCCGGCGCCGGAACGTCACGGCACCCGGGCCCGGGGGCGGAGGTCGGGGGCTGCAACGGGTGGCGCGACGGGGCGGGTCCCGGCTGGCGCGGCGCTAGGGTGATCCGCGTGGCGAGAGTGCGGTTGAGCGTGGCGGAGCGGCGGGAGGAACTGCTGCGGGCCGCGGTGGAGCAGATCGAGGCGCGGGGGGGTGGCGGCGGTACGGATCGCCGACGTGGCTTCGGCGCTCGGCGTGAGCAACGCCCTGGTGCTGTACCACTTCTCCACGAAGGAGCAGTTGGTGGCCGCCGCGTTCGCGCACGCGGCCGAGGCCGATCTGAGGCGGCTTCGGCGGATTCTCGGCCGCCGCACCACCGCGCTGCGCCGGCTGCGGGCGGCCGTGCGCTGGTACGCCCCGACCGGGCAGGCGAAGGGCTGGCGGCTGTGGATCGAGGGCTGGTCGGCGGCGCTGCGCGAGCCCGCGCTGAGGGAGGTGACGTGCGGCCTGGACCTGCGGTGGAAGGCCGCGCTCGCGGAGGTCATCGCTGAGGGAGTGGCGGCGGGTGAGTTCGGCTGCCCGGATCCCCCCGCCGCGGCACTGCGGTTGACCGCACTGCTGGACGGCCTGGCCGTGCAGATGACCGCGTACACCGGGAGCGTGTCCCGGGCCCGCGCGCAGCAGTGGGTGGACGAGGCGCTGGCCCGGGAACTGGGCGTGGATCCGGCGGCGCTGCCGGCAAGCCGGTGACGGCCGCGGGGCGGGCGGACGCGGTGACCCGGTCGACCGCGACCGCCCGCCCCGCGGCACACCGCCGGGTCTCCCCGACCGTCAGGCGACGGAGGCGATCCGCGTCCTGATGTCGTTCGGGGAGAGGACCCCCTTGGCGGTGACGTGGTCGCCCGACGACTCCCCGCGCAGTCGGCGTCCGATCCACGGCACCAGGTACTCGCGCGCCCACTGGACGTCGTCCCGGCGCACGTCGAGGGTGCCGCGCTGGGGCAGCGGGGGCCAGGGCTGCTCCGGGTCGGCGGGGACTTCCAGGCCCAGTGTCTGGCCGGCGCGCAGGGCGACCCGGGTGTGCCCCTCGGGCGAGAGGTGCAGCCGGTCGTGGTCCCAGGCCCGGCGGTCCTGCACGGACCGCAGCGACCACAGGTCGAGCACCGGGCAGCCGTACCGGTCGGCGACGGCCCGCACGTGCCCGTTGTAGGTCGCGATCTTTCCGCGCAGGTGCTTGAGGACCGGCACCCCGCGGGTGTCGAATCCGGTCGTCACCAGCACCCTGCCGGCCGCTTCGGTGAGCCGGGCCACGGCGCGCTCGAACCGCTCGGCCACCTCGTCCGGATCGGTGCCGGGGCGCAGGATGTCGTTGCCGCCCGCGCAGAAGGAAACCAGGTCCGGGGCCAGTTGCACGGCCTGCGGGAGCTGGTCCGCCGCGATCTGGTCGAGCAGCTTCCCGCGTACCGCGAGGTTCGTGTACGTGAAGGTGCCCTCGGGCCGCCGGTCCGCGAGCAGTACGGCGAGCCGGTCGGCCCAGCCGACGAACTGCCCGTCGGGGCCGGGGTCGCCGACGCCTTCGGTGAAGCTGTCCCCCACCGCCACGTACGACCCGATCACTGAACTGTTGTCACTCTTCGAATCGTCTGCCACAAGGGTCCATGATTCACCTTCGGTTGTGACCTACGCGACCGTAGGCAGAGGTTGACGGGCGGTGAGATGGACCACTGTCGGCTCGGTGGGACGACCGAAGGCCGGACCCGGGGATCGGGGTCCGGCCTTCGGTGGCGTGTCAGGCAGGTGGTGGTGCGGGGTGCCGGCGTCAGCCGACGGTGACTCCGTGTGCGCGCAGGTAGGCGACCGGGTCCACGTCGGAGCCGTAGTTCGGGGTGGTCCGGATCTCGAAGTGCAGGTGCGGACCGGTGACGTTGCCGGTGGCGCCGGAGAGGCCTATCTGCTGGCCCGCGCTCACGGTCTGCCCGGCCGACACCGAGAGCTGCGACAGGTGGGCGTACTGGGCGTAGTAGCCGTCGTGCAGCTTGATGACGACCTGGTTGCCGTACGCGCCGCCCCAGCCGGCGGAGACCACGGTGCCTCCGGCCACGGCCTTCAGGGAGGTGCCGGACGGGACGACGAAGTCGACGCCGGTGTGGTAGCCGCTGGCCCACATGCTGCCCGCCACGTGGTAGCCGGTGCCGATGGTGGCGCCGGACACCGGAAGGGTGTAGCCGCTGGAGCTCTGCGCGGCCTTGGCGGAGGCGGTCGTCGTCTTCGCGGTGGACTTCTTCGCCGGCTTGGCCGGCTTAGCGGCGGCGGGGGCGCTCTTGGCGGCGGCCTTCTTGCCGATGGACAGCTTCAGGCCGGGGTGGATGAGCGACGGGTCACTGCCGATCGCCTTGCGGTTGTCCTGGTACAGCTTGTGCCAGCCACCGCTGACGTGCTGCTCGCCGGCGATCTTCGAGAGGTAGTCGCCGGCCTTCACGGTGTAGGTGCGGACGCCGGAGCCGGTGCTCTTCGCCGCGGTCTTGACGGCGGCGGCCGGCACGGACTGGACGGTCTTCTCGGGAGCCGACTGCGGGGTCGCCGCGTGGGCACCGGTGGCGCCGAGGAGCGGCAGGGCGAGCGCGGCGCCGCCGGTTCCGGCGACGGCGATCGAACGGGTCAGGCGCTGGGACCTGGTACGGCGGTGCTTACCCTTCGCGGGCATGGCGAATTCCTCTCCGGCGCCTGCGAGGTGAGCTGTCGGGTGCGGGCTGGAGATGCCCGGCCGCGACACTGTCGCGGCTTGACCCCTAGCCGTTCCGGGAACCGGAACAGGCGGTCTTGCCTGTGGGTCCCCCGCTCCTGCCGTGCACGGGTGGGTGGGTGCGAAGTCCGGGGCGGCGGCAGGATTCGGCGTCCGCCCGGATCGGAGTGGAACGTAAGCGAGCGGGCGCGCCGAAACAAGCAGACGGCGGCACGGGCCCGCGATTCCCCGGATCCGCGGCGGGAGTTTCCTGTCACCCTGCGTACATCCGCCACCCGGCGTTTCCCTCAATGCCCCAGGGAACGCAACCCCATTACGTGCTCATGACGGGCGACGGACGGTCACGACTATGACGCTCCTCACCAACCCACCCCCATAGTCCGCTATTACACGACGAGTTGTACCCAAAAGTGCAATTCGGTCAGACGGCACAGATGCGTAGCAGTCGGGGCACATTTCGAAGAAGCCGCAGCAGACCCGACTTACCCCGCCTCGTCCATTACCTCCCCATAAGACCGTATTTCCCGTCGTCAGGTCGCGGGCGGCGGAGCGCCGTCGGCCGACGCCGCGGCAGGCGGTTCGCCCGTCGGGGAACGGTGTCCGGCGCCTGCTCCCGGCGTGCGGACCGGCGGTCCGCCGGGCTCCCGCGGGCAATCCGTTGCCCCGGGAATCCATGTCGTATCGTCGACAGCGTCCCGTCGGCCATCCGCCGCGCGCCGGCGGGCCGGACTGGGAGGAGCCCTCGTGACGCAGCAGGTGCCGTCGACCGAACCCGAGCTGGCCGCCGTGCGCAACTTCCGCGACGTGGGCGGACTGCCCACGACCGACGGACGCAGGGTGCGGTACGGCGTGCTGTTCCGCAGCGGACACCTCGCCCACGCGACCGCGGAGGACGCCGCCTTCCTGTCCTCGTTGGACCTCCACACGATCTTCGACTTCCGCAATGCGGCGGACCAGAGGCTGGAGGGCCCGGACGTCGACCTGCCGGGCGTGCGGAACGTCAACCTGCCGCTGAGCGACCCGGCCGACGGAGCCGAGTTCTGGAAGCTGGTCCGGGACGGCGACACCGACCAGCTGCGCACGATCCTCGCCGACGGCAAGGCCGCGAACCGGATGATCGACTCCTACCGCACGATCATCCGGGAGCGCACCGCCGAGCACTCCAGGGTCCTGCACGCACTGGCCGAGGACAGCGTCCCCGCGCTGATGCACTGCGCGGCGGGCAAGGACCGTGCGGGGCTCTCGATAGCCGTCACACTCCTCGCGGTCGACGTGGAGCGCGACGCGATCCGCACCGACTACCTCGAGTCCAACGCCAAGCACCGCCGCTACAGGGTGCACCGCGGCAACGGGTCCGGCGACGCCTACTCCGCCGAGGTGATGGAGCTGCTCAGCCCGCTGTTCGACGCGCGCGCGGAGTACCTGACGGCGGCGATGGAGACCATCGAGGAGACGTGGGGCGGAGTGGAGGCCTACCTCTCGCGGGGGCTGGGCCTCACCGCCGAGACCCGCGAGCGGCTGCGGCACCGGCTGCTGGAGTGACGGGGACCGGCGGGGCCGCTACTGCCCGGCGCCCACCTCGAACAGCAGCCAGATGAACGCGGCCAGGACGTGCCCCACCGCGATGTAGACGATCAGCCGGATCCACAGGCTGCGGGGGAACTTCTCCTCACGCTCGCTCATGGCGTCTCTCCAGGGGTGGGGCCGAGGCACAGCGCGGCCGTCGGGCTCTGCAGCAGGGTGTGGACGAACAGCAGCTCCACCCCGTGCGCCTCCTGCGCGGCGAGGCGGTGCGGGGTCAGCGAGTCGAAGTGCGCGCTGTCGCCGGGCGCCAGCCGGTGCGTGGCGTCGCCCAGCTGCAGCACGAGCCGCCCGGTGAGGACGTACAGCCACTCCTCGCCGGGGTGCACACGCACGATGTCGCCCTGGGCGCCGTGGGCGACGTGGACGCGCAGGGCCTGCATGCCGCGGCCCTGGGCGCCGGCCTGCCGGTAGGTCCAGCCGCCGGCCGTCGTCGGCTCCATGCCGGCGTGGCGGACGACGGCGTCGCGGTCGGCGACCGTCTCGCCGAGCAGCTCCGAGACGGTCGTACCGTAGACGCGGGCCAGCGCGAGCAGCATCGGCAGGGAGGGTTGGCGCTGCCCGGTCTCCAGCCGGGAGAGGTGGGCGGGCGAAAGGCCCGCGGCGCGGGCTGCGGCCTCCAGGGTGAGACCGGCCCGTCGCCGCAGGGCACGAAGCTGCGGCGCCACCGCGGTCAGGGCTTCGGGGGAGTTCATGCCTCCATTCAGCCGGAACCCTTACCCATCAGGCAAATTTTTTGCCTGAGAGGCAACACACCCGCGGTGGCCAGCGTCAACGCCCCGAGACCGCCTGTTTGGCGAGGGTCTTCCCGAAGTCCCAGACGAGGCCTCCGCCGTTGTGCGCGTCGTCCATCACGGCCCTGAACGCAACCACGAACCGGTCCACATCCGCCTCGTCGATCACCAGCGGCGGGATCAGCTTGATCACCTCCAGGTGGTCGCCCGAGACCTGTGTGAGGATCCGGTGCCGCTGCAGCAACGGCACCACCACCATCTGCGCGAACAACCCCTTGCGCGCCGCCTGCAGCATCGCCCACCGGCTCCGCAGCCGCAGCGACCGCGGCCGCCCGAACTCCACGCCGATCATCAGACCCCGACCGCGCACGTCCGCCAGCAGCTCGTACTCCTCCACCAGCTCCGCCAGCCGGGACCTCAGCAGCTCGCCCATCGCCCGCGCCCGCGCGACGATCCCCTCGTTCTCCATCACCGAGAGCACCGCCAGCCCCGCCGCCATGGCCTGCGCATTCGATCCGAAGCTCGCCGAGTGCACCAGCACCCGGTCCATCGACGAGAACACCTTCCCGAAGATCCACTCCCGCCCCAGCGTCGCCCCCACCGGCACGTACCCGCCGGACAGGGCCTTGGCCACGCACACCAGGTCCGGCTCCACACCCTCCTCGTGCTGGTAGGCGTAGAAGTCCCCGGTCCGGCCCAGTCCCGTCTGCACCTCGTCCGCGATCAGCAGCGCCTTGTGTTTGTGCAGCAGCTCCTGCGCGCCGCGCAGGTATCCGGGCGGAGTGGCGTGCACGCCCTTGCCCTGGATCGGCTCCACGATCAGCGCCGCCACATCGCCCCGCTTCAGCTCGCGGGCCAGTGCGTCCAGGTCGCCCAGCGGGACGACCGTGTCCGGCAGCAGCGGCGCGAACCCGTCGCGGAACGACGCCTCCCCGTTCACGCTCAACGAGCCCGCGGTCAGCCCGTGGAAGGCGTGCGCGCAGTACAGCACGCGAGACCGGCCGGTGGCGCAGCGGGCGAACTTCAGCGCCGTCTCCACCGCCTCCGTGCCGCTGTTGGAGAAGAACGCCCGCTCCAGATGCGGACTGCGCTCCAGCAGCTTCTCCGCCAGCAGTCCCGGCAGCGGCGGGCAGTCGAACCGGGTGAGGTCCGCCAGCCCCAGGTCCAGCACCTCGTGCAGGGCCCGCCGCACCACCGGATGGTGCCGGCCCAGGCCCATCACGCCGAACCCGGCCAGCATGTCCAGGTAGTCGTTGCCCTCGGCGTCGAAGAAGTGCGCGCCCTCGGCCCGCTCGTAGTAGCGGTCGAAGCCGATCGTGTGCAGCATCCGCGGCAACTGCGGGTTCACGTACCTGGCGTGCAGCTCGTACCGCTCCGCGCCCCGCTCGGCCAGCAGGGCGCCGAGGTCGAACTCGGTGGTCATACGGTGTTCTCCTTGGCTGGGCCGTCCGCGCCCTTGACGGCCAGGCTCGCGCTGATCCGTCCGGCGACCTCGACGGGGGTGAGGCCGATGTCCGCCAGCACCTCGCCGCGCTTGGCGTGTGCGAGGAACTGCTCCGGGATCCCGAACCTCCTCACGGGTACGTCCACTTCGGCGTCGCCGAGGGCGAGCGCCACCGCCGAGCCGACTCCGGCCGCGCGGCTGTTGTCCTCGACGACGGCCACCAGTTCGTGCTCGGCGGCGAGGCCGGGCAGGGCGGCGTCGACGGGTTTCACCCAGCGGGGGTCGACGACGGTGCAGCCGATCCCGCGGGACGCGAGGAGTTCGGCGGCCTGCAGGCACACCGGCGCCATGACGCCGACGGCGACCATCAGCACCTGGGGCCGGTCCCCCCGGTGCAGCACGTCCATACCGCCGGCGCGGTCGACCGCGGGCACGGACGGCCCCACCGACTCCTTGGGGAACCGCAGCACCGTGGGCGCGTCGTCGACCGCTACCGCTTCCCTGAGCTGGAGGCGGAGCTGGTCGGCGTCGCGGGGCGCGGCGATCCTGAGCCCGGGTACGACCTGGAGGACGGACATGTCCCACATTCCGTTGTGGGAGGGGCCGTCGGCGCCGGTCACGCCGGCCCGGTCCAGTACGAACGTCACTCCGCAGCGGTGCAGCGCCACGTCCATCAGCAGTTGGTCGAAGGCGCGGTTGAGGAAGGTGGCGTAGACGGCCACGACGGGGTGGAGTCCCCCGGTGGCCAGGCCGGCCGCCGAGACCGCGGCGTGCTGCTCGGCGATGCCCACGTCCCAGACCCGGTCGGGGAACCGGGCGGCGAACTTGCCGAGCCCCACCGGGTTCAGCATCGCCGCCGTGATCGCGACGACGTCGTCGCGCTCCTCGCCGATCCGGACCATCTCGTCGCCGAACACCGACGTCCAGGAGGGCGCGCCGGCGGGGGTGAGCGGCGCGCAGGTGAGGGGGTCCATCACGCCCACCGTGTGGAAGTGGTCCTCCTCGTGGGCGAGGGCGGGCTCGTACCCGCGGCCCTTCTCCGTGAGGCAGTGGACCAGCACCGGCCCGTGGAAGCGCTTGGCGCGGCGCAGCGCGGACTCGACGGCCCTGATGTCGTGGCCGTCGATCGGGCCGAGGTACTTCAGGCCGAGGTCCTCGAACATGCCCTGCGGTGCGAAGGCGTCCTTGAATCCCTTCTTCGCACCGTGCAGGGACTCGTAGACGGTGTTGCCGACGACGGGTGTGCGCAGCAGGACGTCCTTGCCCCAGGCGAGGACCTTCTCGTAGCCGTCGGTGGTGCGCAGCGTCGCCAGGTGGTTGGCGAGGCCTCCGATGGTGGGCGCGTAGGAGCGTTCGTTGTCGTTGACGACGATGATCAGCGGTCGGTCCTTCGCGGCCGCGATGTTGTTCAGCGCCTCCCAGGCCATGCCGCCGGTGAGGGCCCCGTCCCCGATCACCGCGACGACGTGCCCGTTCCCGCCCTGCACCTGACGGGCCTTGGCGAGTCCGTCGGCCCAGCCCAGGGCGGTGGAGGCGTGGCTGTTCTCGACGATGTCGTGCTCGGACTCCTCACGTGCGGGGTAGCCGGAGAGCCCGCCCTTTCCGCGCAGTTTGGAGAAGTCCTGGCGTCCCGTCAGCAGCTTGTGCACGTAGCACTGGTGGCCGGTGTCCCAGACGATGCGGTCGGTGGGCGACTCGAAGACCCGGTGAAGGGCGACGGTCAGTTCCACCACCCCGAGGTTGGGCCCGAGGTGCCCGCCGGTGCGGGCGACGGCTTGCACCAGGAACTCCCGTATCTCTGAGGACAGTTCGTGCAGCTCTGCTTCGGAAAGCGCCTTCAGGTCACGTGGTCCCCGGATGTTCTCCAGCATGGTCACGCTCGGGCCCCCTCTCGGTCCGTGCCGTTGTTCAACTCACCGTCACTGCCGGTGTCCCCGCGGCGGGGACCGAACCCTCCCGCTCCATCC
>NZ_JBJZOJ010000104.1:0-12921 GCF_047200655.1 Streptomyces sp. MS06 | reverse complement strand
GCAGGACGGTCATGCTCGGCCTCTTGGTGCTGGGCTTCCTGACGGGTTGTTCGCCGGCGCCGCAGAACGGCGAGCCGGTCGACGTGGGGCCGATCTCTACACCCACCGGCCCCACCACCACGACCATGCCTTTCGCCGCCTACATTCCGGACGACGACGAGCTGCAAACCCTCCACAAGGCCAGGAACGCACTCGTCAACGCGTGCGTGGCCGAATTCGGCTTGAAAGGCGTCCTGGACACCCCTGCGGACGACAGTATCCTCGCCGATATCCGCCAGGGAACGGACTTGCCCCGCACCCTGGAACAGGCCCAGCGTTACGGTTACCGCAATGCCGGGAGCGAGGCGGCGGACACGCCGGCGGGAAAGCGGCAGCCGTCACGCGTTTCCGCGGCCGAGAGGCGTACCAAAATGCTGGTGCTCAACGGTCCTGCAGCCGTTGCTTCGCAGGGCGCGGAGCCGCCCAGCGGGTTGTCGACCCCGCGTTCCGGCCAGAACGTGAAGGTGGACGGCAAAACGGTTCCCCGGGGCGGCTGCCTGGGCCGGTCGGACAGGAAGCTCGAGCAGGGGGCGCCCGACCTCGACGCGTACGGTGCCCACGGAAAGACTGCCCTCAACGTGCTGCTGGGCATCCGCTTCGAG
The DNA here is from genome assembly GCF_047200655.1 of Streptomyces sp. MS06. NCBI lineage: Bacteria > Bacillati > Actinomycetota > Actinomycetes > Kitasatosporales > Streptomycetaceae > Streptomyces > Streptomyces sp. MS06. The sequence continues at coordinate 12,280 of NZ_JBJZOJ010000104.1, read as the reverse complement.
GCGTGGACCAAGGCCGCTCAGGACACCGCCTACAGGAAGATGGCCGCCTCCTGGTCGTCCTGCATGAAGAAGGCGGGCTTCGTCTACGACTCCTTCAAGGCCGCCGCCGAGGACCCGGAGTGGTCGCGCACCCGCCGGGCCGGCGACCGGGAGACCGCCGTCGCCACCGCCGACATCCGCTGCCGTATGCAGGTCAACTACCTCGGTGTCTCGGAAGCCGTTCACCTCGCGTACGGGAAGCGGGCCGTCGAGGACAACGCGGAGTTGCTGCGGGCGGTCGGGGACTACTACGACACGTTGGTGCGCAACGCGGCGAAGGCGGCCTGAGGCCGGTCCCGTGACGCCGAGTGAACAGGGCCGTCCGGAACGGCTCCGCACACGACCGGATACCCGACCGGTCCCCCGGATCCGGCGTTCCCGACTCCGTGGGCGACGCGGGTGCCGAACTCGGCGGCGCCCCCGGCGGTCGGGACGCGGTGGCTGCTCCTCGGCCTCAGCTTGAGATAGAACCTCAGGCTGCTCGGCGGTAGGTGTTCGAGTCCCCCACATGGGGAAACGCCGGACACGGCGACGGCCGCGCCCTGATTCTCGGGTTGTGAGACCAACGAGAACCGGCGCGACCGCCGCTGTCGGTGTGCCCGATCGTGACGCCCGAGACGCGGCCTTGAGGGAACTCGAGGAGTTCCGCGTCGACTTCCGCGCCTGCCTGACGTGCTGGGCGACGAACTCTTCGAAGTCGGCGATGCGGTGCTGTGCAGCGACGGTCCGGTGCGCGGTCTGGCCGACCTCAGCCTCACACCCGAGCACACCCGCTCCCACGGCTCGGCGCAACGCGCCATGAACGACGGGAGAGTCGACTTCGAGCGTCTGAACTGGTCCTTCGTGCTGCGTGACCTCCCGCGCGGTCCGGGCGGCGGCATCGTCCTGGCCGCCGATGTGACGCCCTGGCTGCGCCCCGACGCCAACACCAGTGACCAGCGGACTTTCTGCCACACCCACGGACGCGCCGAGGGCGCCCACGAGATGGTCCCCGGCTGGGCCTATTCCATCGTCGCCGCCCTGTCCGGCGGACCCACCTCCCGGACCGCCCCGCTGGACGCATACCGCCTGCGCCCCGGCGACCTTGAACACCGCACGTCTTATCTCAAGCTCAACGCTCCGGTCACGCGGGGGAGACGTCAGGTTTCTGATCTGGGGGCACACGCGCAAGGGTCCAGAACAGCACTGCGGTGACGGCGCAGAACGCCGCGCCAGTGGCGACGCTCAGCTGACTGGCTCGGATGAAGTCCTTTCTGGCCGCCGTCACGATGGCCTCGCGCTGGCCTGGAGTGGGCGCGGGCAGCGGCCTGCCTGGCCCGACCTCGGCGACGTAAGCGAACGGGTTGGCCTCCTGGATGATGCGGTCGGTGACCGCCTGACGCGCCTGTGTCTCCGGCACCGCCTCGCGCAGTGCTGCGTCGAGGGTGCCTCCCAGCCAGACGGCCAGGACGGTGCCGAGGACCGCGAAGCCGAACGTTGAACCGATGGCCCGCTGGGCACTGAAGATGCCGGAGGCCATGCCGGCCCTGTCCGGTGGGACCGACCCCACGGCCAGAGAGGTGATCGGAATGACGAGCAGAGCGGTGCCTGCGCCTGTGACGAACAAACCGGCTGCGACCAGATACACCGAGACCGGCATGCTCACAGCGATTATGGTCAGCCCCGCGACCAGCAGGGGCTGACCGATTCTGGCGATCGGCAAAGCCTTGTGTCGTGCGACCAGCCGGCCCGCAACCGGCGACAACACCATGAGGGTGAGAGCGAACGGGAAAATCAGCAGTCCGGCCAGTTCAGGCGAGTAGTCCTCGACGTTCTGGACGTACTGAGTGACGACCAGCAGCATGCCGTACACGCCGAAGAACGCGGAGAAGGCTGTGACGAGGGCCACGGTGTAGGTGCGGCTTCCGAACAACCTCACGTCCATCATCGGGTTCGGCAACCCGTGCTCGTATCGACCGAAGACTGCAAGCCCGGCCACGCCGACGGCCAGCAGCGCCAGGATGAGAGGCGACGTCCAGCCGAAGTTCTGGCCCTGGATGAAAGCGTATGCCAGTGCTCCGACGGACACGGCGAACAGCAGCTGCCCGCCCCAGTCGAAGCCATGGGTCTGCTCCGCACGGGACTCGCTGACGTATCCGAAGGTCAGGGCGAGTGCCAGCACGCCGACGGGGACATTGACCAGGAAGACAGCCCGCCAACTGACGGCCGCGGTGAGGAAGCCACCGAGCGTGGGTCCCAGAGGTGAGGCAATGGTGGCCACACCGGTCCACAGCCCGATGGCCTTTGCCCGGTCGCTCTTGTCAGGGAAGGCGGAGCTCACCAGGGCGAGCGAGCTCACGGTCACCGCCGCGGCGGCCACGCCCTGAAGAGCTCGGGCGACCGCCATGACTCCGAGGTCCGGAGCCAGGCCGGCAGCCACGGAGCAGGCGGTGAACACCGAGATCCCCACGGCGTAGACGAGACGGCGCCCGAAGCGGTCAGCGAAGGTGGCGGCGGCCATGACGAACACGGACATGCCGATGGAGTACGCCGTGACCACCCACTGCAGACCGGACTCGCCCACACCAAAGTCCCGCTGGATGTCGGGCAGGGCCACGTTCGCGATCAGCACGTCGAGAGCCACCACAAAGACTCCCAGCCCCGCCGCGACGATTGTCAGGATCTGGCGCGGGTGCAACTGCCGTGCAGGGAGAGCCGGCCCCGCTCCGTGACCGCCATGACGCCACGAATGACGCGGACCGGGCACGTGTCTCCCCCTGCCTGCCCCCGCAAGGAGCGCCGACCAGAAGCCTGCCTTGAGCTTGACGGACCTGCACTCACGAAGGGTTCGAGCAAGTCCCGGCAGGACACTTGCACGTTGGATGTTGTATCAGTCGACCGGCGGGAAGTGCTCCCGCCGCGCCGCTGGAGCCTCCCGCCCGCAGCAGATCGCCAACGGTGTCCGCCTGCCGGCACCGCCTCGGCGCTCTGCCCGCCCCGAACCGACCCGCTGCCCGAGCCCGACGAGGACCAGCAGGACCAGAGGGAAGGAGGGCAACCGCACACCCTCGGTGCCGTGGAAACCCGAGCGAAGCCAGCGACACGCGACGGCCACCCCGACCACGAGGGGCACAAGGGGCACAAGGGGCGAATCGGGGTCAATCCCCGTGTCGGCGGTTGTGGGCGTGCAGAATGCGGAGCGAGAAGATCACCGCCCCATTCCTCGGGTGGCGGAGTCACCGTCGTACGGACATGAAATGTGGGCCGTGTCGTGCGCCTGGTGATCTGGTCGGTACCCCTCACAGGGGAAGAGTTGGGATACACATGCACAGTCCGCACCACCGATGGCGTCGCGGCGGTCAGGGTGCAGGGGCGGCCCCACCGGCGGCGACGGGTCCACGCCTGAAGCTGGCCATGCTCTCCGCGTCCCTGGGCATCTTCGTCATCCAGCTCGACTTCTTCGCCCTCAACCTGGCACTGCCCCGCATCGCTTCAGACCTCGACACCACGGTGACAGACCTGCAATGGGCGATCAGCGGCTACATGCTGGCGCTGGGGGCGTTCCTGATTCCGGGCGGGCGGATCGGGGACATCCTCGGCCGGAGGCAGATGCTGATGACGGGGCTGGCCGTGTTCGGTCTCTCCTCGCTCGGCGCCGGCCTCGCTTCCAGTGCGGCCACCATCATCGTGCTGCGTTTCGTTCAAGGGCTGGGGGCGGGCATCATGTTCCCGCTCTGCGTCGCGGTGATCACCGACGCCTTCCCCAAGGAACAGACCATGCGGGCGATCGGCAACGCGTACGGGATCGGTGCCATCGGCCTGGCGCTCGGCCCGGTGGTGGGTGGCGGGCTGACCCAGTTGATCACCTGGCGGCTGGTGCTCCTGATCAACGTTCCGGTGACCGCCGCGGCAATCGCCGTCGTGTGGGTGGGGGTGCGCGAGTCGCGTGACACCACGGTGCCGCGCTCGATCGACCTGCCCGGCCTGATCGCCGTGGCGCTGGGCATCTCCTTGATGACCTTCGGCGTCGACCGCATGAACGAGTGGCCCCCCGATGCGGCGTGGGGCACCTTCGCGGCCGGGGTCCTGCTGATGGTGGCATTCGTTCTCCGGGAACGGGTCGCACGCTGGCCGCTGGTCGCGCTAGACCTGTTCCGCAACGTTCCCTATGTGATCGTCACCGTCATGACGACCGTCGCCAACATCGGCGTCACCTCCTCCGTGTACTGCATTACGATCTTCCTTCAGCAAGCGGAGAAACACACACCGCTCGGGGCCGGTCTGATCTTCCTGCCAGTCTCCCTGGGCGCCGCCGTCGGCGGCCCGCTGGCGGGTTGGCTCGGCGAACGCTTCGATATTCCACGCACCATCGCCGCCGCGACGCTCGTCGGCGGCCTGGGCACATTTCTCGTCTCCCTCGCCGGAGGCTTCGGCTCATTTCTACCCGGCCTCGCAATGAACGGCCTCGGCTACGGCATCGGGTGGGCAATGGCCAGTGTCGGCACGCAGACGGTCGTCCCCCCTCAACGGGCCGGACAGGCATCGGGCGTCACACTGAGCATCGTGATCGGAGTCGCCGGCATGCTGGTCGCTCTCACCGCAATGCTGATCGAGGTCGGCGCCCAGGGACAAACCCTCGCCACCGCCGTCGAGGCCGTGCTGCGCTGGATCGCATTCGGCAGCGCCGCTGCCACGATCGTCCTCGCCTTGCTCGCCGCACGGCTGATGCCACACCGCGTCATCGCCTCCGCCGAGTGAACCCGGTGCATCGACTCGGCGCTGTCACGCCGCAGGGCTTCGAACGAGATCCGGTTTGCCACAACGCACTCAGCCCCGCAGTTCCGCCAGCACCGCGTCCGTGAACGCCGGCCACGCCTCGACCGCCCACGGTCCGAAGGCCCGGTCGGTGAGGGCCACGCAGGCGGCGCCGGCGTCCGGGTCGGTCCACAGGAAGGTGCCGGACTGGCCGAAGTGGCCGAAGGTGCGCGGGGAGGACGAGGCGCCCGTCCAGTGCGGGGACTTGCCGTCCCGGATCTCGAAACCGAGGCCCCAGTCGTTGGGGTTCTGGTGCCCGTAGCCCGGCAGCACACCCTTGGTGCCCGGGAACTGCACGCTCATCGCCTCGGCGACGGTACGCGGGTCCAGCAGCCGCGGCGCCTGCACCTCGGCGGCGAACCGCAGCAGGTCCGCCACGGTCGACACGCCGTCCTTCGCGGGCGAGCCGTCCAGCGTGGTCGACGCCATGCCCAGCGGCTCCAGCACCGCCTGGCGCAGGTACTCGGCGAAGGGGATGTCGGTGGCCTTGGCGACGTGGTCGCCGAGCTGCTCGAAACCGGCGTTGGAGTACAGCCGCCGCTCCCCGGGCGCGGACATCACCCGGTGCTCGTCGAAGGCCAGACCGGAGGTGTGGGCGAGCAGGTGGCGCACGGTCGCCCCGGGCGGCCCGGCCGGCTCGTCCAGCTCGACGGCGCCCTCCTCGTACGCGACGAGGACCGCGTACGCCGCGAGCGGCTTGGTGACCGAGGCGAGCGGGAAGCGGTCCCCGACCGGCCCGTGCGTACCCACCACCGTGCCGTCGGCCCGTACGACGCCCGCAGCGGCGGTGCGGACCGGCCAGTTCTCGATCGACGCGAGGCTTGGAAGCGACATGCGTACGAGCCTAAGCGTTCACCGCGCCGCGCCCGAATCCGCTTGCCTGGAGTGCACTCCAAGGTCATAGCGTGGTGGGCATGACGGTGATGCACACCAGCTCCCCGGCCCGCCCGCAGACCGGGTGCCCGGCGGAGACAGCCACCCGGGAAGACCTGTGCGCCGCCCCGCCCCGGCGCCACCCGCGCCCCGACGGACAGGACCGCTACACCATCAGCGAGGTCGTCGCCTTCACCGGCCTGACCGCGCACACCCTGCGCTGGTACGAGCGGATCGGGCTGATGGACCACATCGACCGCTCCCACACCGGCCAGCGCCGCTACACCAACCGCGACCTGGACTGGCTGGACCTGGTCGGCAAGCTGCGGCTGACCGGGATGCCGGTGGCCGACATGGTGCGCTACGCGCAACTGGTGCGCGAGGGCGACACGACGTACGAGGAGCGCCGCGAGCTGCTGGAGTCGACCCGCCGGGACGTGCTGACCCGGATCTCCGAACTCCAGGACACCCTCGCGGTCCTCGACCGGAAGATCAGCTTCTACGCGGACGCCGGGGGCGCCCGCGAGACCGAGAGGACACGATGACGGACGCCAGGATCGCGACCGCACGCCTGGGCCAGGACGGCCCCGAGGTCGGAGTGCAGGGCCTCGGCTGCATGGGCATGAGCTTCGCGTACGGGCCGACGGACGCGGACGCCGCCCGGGCGACCCTCGAACGGGCGCTGGAGCTGGGGATCACGCTGTACGACACGGCGGACGCCTACGGCTCCGGGGAGAACGAGCGGTTCCTGTCCCCGTTCTTCAGGGCGCACCGCGAGGAGGTGGTGATCGCCACCAAGTTCGCCCTGTCGATCCCGCCGGACGACCCGAACGGGCGCGTCATCCGCAACGACCCGCCCTACATCCGGCAGTCCGTCGAGGCCAGCCTCAAGCGGCTGGACGTCGACGTGATCGACCTCTACTACATGCACCGGCGCGATGTCCGGGTGCCGATCGAGGAGACCGTCGGCGTCATGGCCGAGCTGGTCCGCGAGGGCAAGGTCAAGCACCTGGGCCTGAGCGAGGTGACCGCCGGAGAACTGCGGGCCGCGCACGCCGTGCACCCGATCGCCGCCGTGCAGTCGGAGTGGTCGCTGTTCAGCCGGGACATCGAACGCCACGTCGTCCCGGCCGCCCGCGAGCTGGGCGTGGCCCTGGTGCCGTACTCGCCGCTCGGCCGGGGATTCCTCACCGGATCCTTCACCAGCGCCGAACAGGAGCTGACGGCCGACGACTTCCGCCGCCAGATGCCCCGCTACACCGGCGAGAACGCCGCCGCCAACGCGTCCCTGCTGACCCCGATCCGGGAGATCGCCGAGGCGCGCGGGGCGACCGCGGGCCAGATCGCCCTGGCCTGGGTGCAGCAGCAGGCGACCCTGTGCGACCTCGCGGTCGTCCCGATCCCGGGCACCCGCAAGGTGCACCGGGTGGAGGAGAACGCGGCGGCCACCACCCTCACCCTGACCGCGGACGAGCTGTCCCGGCTGGACCCGATCGCGGGGAAGGTCGCGGGCGACCGGTACGCGAACATGCGGTTCACCTCGGCGGGACGCGAGTAGGGCCGGAAGAAGCACCGCCGCGGCCCCCGCGCCCCTCGACCGGCAGCGTTCCGGAGGGGCGCGGTCGGCCGCGCCGCCGGCCGGGGCGCGCCCGGCTCACAGCTCGGCGAGCAGCTCCGCCTTCTTCGCGGCGAACTCCTCGTCCGTCACCAGTCCCGCCCGGTGCAGTTCGCCGAGGTGCCGGATCCGCTCGGCGACGTCGGCCGGGTCGCTGCGTCCGCCCATCGCCGCCCCGCCCACCGCCATGCCCGCGCCCGCCGCCCCGGCCGGCGTGCCGGACGGGACCGGGGCGGAGGTCCGCACCGCCGACAGCACCGCCGCCGCGAACGGCAGCGACTCGTGCACGGACCCGTAGCCCAGCCCGAACACCACGGCGGCCGGGTCCTGGTCCGGCTGCGCGGGTCGCGCGGGCTGCGGGGGAGCCGGGGACAGCAGCGGCATCGAGGGCTGCGCGGGGATCGAGGGGCGCGGGGAGCGGCCGTCGGCCGGGGCGTCCCGGCGCAGCAGCCGCAGATGTCCCTCGAAGACCTCGGGGGAGCGCCACTCCACCCCGGCGAGCTCGGCGGTCCGGAAGCTCTGGTCGCCGGCCTTCCACTTCGCGGACGAGGCGCCGGTCCAGAACCAGCGGAAGCGGACGGTGGTCCCGTCGAAGGACGCCTTGGCGTCGTAGGCCTTGAACGACAGCGGCGCCTCGGGTGGATCCACCAGGAAGCGGTCCGCCGGTCCGGTCTCCGTCAGCCGTGCGCGCAGCTCCTCGGCGTAGTACTCGGCGAGCGTCTCCCGTTCCGCGGGCAGCACCAGGCGGTACGGATCGCACCCCTCCTTGAGCTGGCCGGCGGCCGCCTCCAGCAGCGGATCGGCCCCCGGGCGCGGCTCGGCCCTCAGTACGGCGGTGCCGCGCCGGCCGCGGGTGAGGCTGACCCCGGATATCGCCGCCACCGGGATCCGCCGCTCGCCCAGCGCCTGGAACAGCTTGGGTGTTCGAATCCCGCGTTCGTAGCGGATGAGCACGGAGTCGGACGTGAACTCCCAGGAGGCATGAAATCCGGCCAGTACGTCACCCATGCGGCTCATCGTATGCGGCACACGCTCCTCCGTCCCCTCCTCGGGCAGACCGCAGTTCCTGCGTCTCTACGCGCGTCCGGCCGCCGACCTGCCCGGCAGACCCGTCCTGCAGGCGCCGTCTTCGCGTGCGCACTCCACCGAACGGTAGGCGCCGGACCCGATGTCGGCCAGGTTGCGCAGGCTGTCCGTGCCCGGTTCGAAGTAGCCGGCGTGTCCCCGCGCGTCCCGCGCCGACAGCACACGCGCGCCGAACGCCGCGGACACCGGGTCCTCGCCGTGGCCGAGCCCGCCGAACTCCAGGTACGGGACGTCGCGCACCCAGTCGGTGGCGTCCCGCATCGCCCACACCCGCGCCGAGGTGCCCAGGCCGGAGGCCTTGCCGGCCCGCATGCCCGGGCTGGCGGCCACCGCTATGTCGGTCACCCGGTCCGGCAGCCGGTGCGCGGCGACCCCGCAGAGCACCGAGCCGTAGCTGTGGCAGAACAGCGCGACGGGAGCCCTGCCCGGCAGCGCGCGCAGCAGCGCGTCGAGGCGCACGGCGCCCTCCTCGGCGCGCATCGCGGTCGCCGAGTCGATGCCGAGGCCGGCCGGAGCGGTGTAGTCGGCCCAGGCGATCACGGCCGTGCGTACCGACGGGCGGGAGGCGTGCTCGGCGGCGTACAGCGCCTGGCCCATGCCGACCGGTGCCGTGTACCTGCGTGCGGTGCGCTCGAAGGTGAGCAGGTTCGTGTCGACGCCGGGGACGACCACGGAGATCCGCCGGGCGGTGCCGAGGTCGCCGAAGACCTCGGCGGCGCGTCCGCTGCCCGCCGGGTCGAAGGCCAGGATCTGCCGGCCGGAGCGCAGCAGTGACTGGAAGCGGTGCATCCGGCGCCCCGCCTGCCGCTTCCCGTCGGGCGTGAGCCGCGGGTCGTGCATGCGGGCGCTCTCGGTGCCGACGGCCTCGGCGAGGGCGGCGCGGTTGGCGCGGTAGCGCAGGGCCACCGGGGCGCCGTTCATGTTGCCGACCGCGAGCGGGTAGTGCCGGGCGAGCCCCCGGCGCTCCTGCGCCGTGAGCGAGGCGAAGAAGCGGGCCAGGCGGGCCGGGGAGGAGTGCGGGTCCGGCAGCGGGAGTCCGTGCAGCCGGCCGTGCTCCCAGTCGGCGAGCGCCGACTGGAGCGCGCTGGTGCTCCGGTGGTGGCGCAGCGCCGTCCACCCGCTGGTCGTCAGCATCACGAACACGACGGCCAGGGCGAGCAGGGCGCGCCAGAAGCCGAGTTGCGGGGAGGTGTCGAAGGAAGTCACTGGGAGGACACACTAGGAGAACGGGCGGGTCTCGCGTTAACCGAGTGACGGGGATCACGTTTCGATCGGTTCGCGTGGGGACGCGAACCGCCTACCGCCTGCTCCGGCCCGCTTCCGCAGCGTGCTCAGCGGGAGTCCCAGCGGCCCATCAGCTCCGGTCCCACCTGGTCGAGGTAGGCGACCGTGAGTGCGCGCATGTGCGCCAGCCCGGACTCCGCGCCGACGCTCCACTGCCGCTCGGTCAGCCGCATGACGCCGCTGAAGACGGCCACCGCCAGCCGCGGCCGCGGGTCGGCGTCCACGTCGAGCCCTTCGCGTTCGGCGATGATGCCCGCAAGGATCTCCTCGATCTCCACCGAGCGCCGCAGATGCGCGGCGAGCAGTGCCGGCGTGGACTCGATGACCCGGTACATCCGCAGGTACAGCTCGACCGGCACGGCCGACTCGATCACCTCGTGGAGGGTGTCCCAGCCCTCCACCACCGCCTGCCGCATCGCCTTCACCGGCGGTTCCTCGGCCGGCCTGGCCCGTACCGCGTCGACGAAGTGCGCCTCCGCCGTCCGTTGCACGGCGAAGGCGGCCTCCTCCTTGCCGGCGAAGTAGCGGAAGAAGGTGCGTTGGGAGACGTCGACGGCCTCGACGATGTCGTCCACCGTGGTCCGCTCGTAACCGCGGGTGGTGAACAGCTCCACGGCGGCTCGCAGTAGTGCCTCCCGGGTGCGCTGCTTCTTGCGTTCGCGCAGTGACTCCATGAGATGTCAGTTACCGACTAGTGATGGGGATTGTCAACTGTCAGCCGCTGTCACTAGCCTCACGGTATGACTAGTCAGACCACCATGGGTGAGGCGGGGCCGGGCAGCGCGGCACCGGACCCGGCGGGTCAGGACGCTGCCACCGGCCTGCGCGGCCATCCCTGGTTCACCCTCATCACCGTCGCCGTCGGGGTCATGATGGTCGCCCTGGACGGCACCATCGTGGCCATCGCCAACCCGGCGATCCGGGACGACCTCCACGCGACCATCGCCGACGTCCAGTGGATCACCAACGCCTACTTCCTCGCCCTGGCGGTCGCCCTGATCACCGCGGGCAAGCTCGGCGACCGGTTCGGCCACCGCCAGACCTTCCTGGTCGGCGTGACCGGCTTCGCCGGCGCCTCGGCCGCCATCGGGTTCTCCGGCACGATCGGGCTCATCGTCACCTTCCGGGTCTTCCAGGGCCTGTTCGGCGCGCTGCTGATGCCGGCCGCGCTGGGCCTGCTGCGGGCCACCTTCCCCGCCGAGAAGCTCAACATGGCGATCGGTATCTGGGGCATGGTCATCGGCGCCTCCACCGCCGGCGGCCCGATCCTCGGCGGCGTCCTCGTCGAGCACGTCAACTGGCAGTCCGTGTTCTTCGTCAACGTCCCGGTCGGCGTCCTCGCGCTGGTCCTGGGCCTGCTGATCCTCCGGGACCACCGGGCCGAGAAGGCCCCGCGCACCTTCGACCTGCTGGGCATCGCCCTGCTGTCCGGGGCGATGTTCTGCCTGGTGTGGGCGCTGATCAAGGCCCCGACCTGGGGTTGGGGCGACGGGCTGACCTGGCTGTTCATCGGGGTGTCGACGGTGCTGTTCACGGCGTTCGCCTTCTGGGAGACGAAGGTGCGCGAACCGCTGATCCCGCTGAAGCTGTTCCGCTCCGTCCCGCTGTCCGCGGGCGTCGTGCTGATGGTCCTGATGGCCTTCGCCTTCATGGGCGGCCTGTTCTTCGTGACCTTCTACCTGCAGAACGTGCACGGGATGAGCCCCATCGACGCCGGCCTCCACCTGCTTCCGCTGACCGGCATGATGATCGTCGGCTCGCCGCTCGCCGGCGTCCTGATCACCAAGCTGGGACCGCGCGTCCCGCTGGCGGGCGGCATGGTGTCCGTCGCGGTCGCGATGTACGGCATGCACACCCTGGAGGCGGACACCGGCAGCGGTGTGATGTCGGTCTGGTTCGCCCTGCTGGGCCTCGGGCTCGCCCCGGTCATGGTCGGCGCCACCGAGGTCATCGTCGGCAACGCCCCGCTGGAGCTCTCCGGTGTGGCCGGCGGGCTCCAGCAGGCCGCCATGCAGACCGGCGGGAGCCTCGGCACGGCCGTCCTCGGCGCCGTCATGGCGTCCAAGGTGGACAGCGACCTGCCCGGCAACTGGGCGGGCGCGGGCCTGCCGCAGCTCCCCCCGCAGCAGATGGACCAGGCGGCGGAGGCGGTCCAGGTCGGCGTGGCGCCGGTGCAGCCGGGCGCGTCCGCGTCGCTCACCGCGAAGATCACCGAGGTGGCGCACCACACCTTCGTCTCCGGCATGGGCCTGGCCTCCCTGGTCGCGGCCGGAGTCGCGGTGGTGGCCGTGCTCGTCGCCCTGCTCACCAAGCGGGGCGTGAACGCGGAGGCGGGCGCCGGAGCCGCGCATGTCTGAGGCGGAGGCGGACCGCACAAGCTGACGGAACGTCAACGTCGTTCCCCTATCAGGGTGACAACATCCGCACCCCCTCCCCTCCGGCAGCCCCCGCACGTCACAGTGGGTCAAGTCCTCCGGTACGGCATGTGTCTCGGGCACGTGTGTACGACGGGAAGGGCACCCGGAACCGGGGGGGGGGGGGGGGGGGGGGGGGGGGGGGGGGGGGGGGGGGGGGGGGGGGGGGGATAGG
>NZ_JBJZOJ010000103.1:0-13574 GCF_047200655.1 Streptomyces sp. MS06 | reverse complement strand
CCGGTGTGCTGCGGCGCCTCCCGAAGTGGTGAACATCTGCTGCCCATTCTCAGGTTCTGGCTCAGCTTCCGTGCTGAGTGACGCTCCGTTACGGCTGGACGTCGAAGAGAGCAATGGACGGGGGTGGCGGGGCAAGCACTGCGCGAAGGCGCGTCAATATGGCTCGCCACTGCTTCCAGTCCTCCGGGTCGACCCAGTTTGAGGCCGGCCCATCCTCGTCGCCGACGATGCGGGCGAGGGCTTCGTCGGCGAGTACCCGAAGGTCTGAAGGGAACACGGGCATCGGTGTTTCCGGGCCGTAGGACATGTCGACGGGTTCGCCTCCCGGGCATTGCGCCGCGATCAAAGCGGCGGCTGCCACCGCTTCTTCCGCTTCCGCGAGGTAGCCGGTGGCGTCGATCGTCCGGACGAGGACGCCTCGGATCAGGGCTTCACGCGCGTCGGGCTCGGCTTCGTCGAGCGCGTTGGCGAAGTCCGCGGCTGTGTCGTTGTCGAAGGGACCGGTATCCCAGGTGCCCATGCTGATCTCCTTGCGTATGGTCGCCCGGATCCTCGCATCAGGCACTGACAACACGACTACGGGGCGAGCAGGACCCGTTTGCGAAGAAGGTCGAAGCCTGCGCGGCCGAACATCTGGCGCTTGAGCATCTTGATCCGGTTCACGTGACCTTCGACGACCCCGGAGTTCCAGGGCAGCGTCAGGCCGGCGATGACGGCGTCGCGGTCTCGGTCGATGCCGGCCGCGAGAGTGTGGAGGCTGGGCAGGTCGTCCTGGCGGACGGCGTCGAGCCACTGAGGGAGTCGTTCGCCCTGACGTTCGGTGAGCATGTGGGCGAAGGACCGGACGTGACCGGTCAGGGCATCGAGTTCGGGGCAGTTGGCCAGGACGGCCTTGAGCCGGAGCTGTTCGATCTCGGTCAGCGTCTCGGGCCGGCTGAGGATCCATCGCGTCACCACGCGGGGTGCCGGCGGTTGCGCGGTGACCGGCCGTGGCGAGGTGCGCTTCTCTCGCAGGTAGGCGCTGACCCGGCCGTAGCTACCTCGATAGCCCAAGGGAACGATCTCCTCCCACAGCTTCCAGGCTTTGGTGCAGCCCTCGTCCCAGCGCTGGTACAGGAAGGGCTTGTACTCGTCGAGGACGGAGGTCCTGCTGTGCTGCCACTGGCCGCAGAAGAGGTCTTCCGGCTTCGCCGCATCCGCGAGGCTCTTGACGGTGCGGTGGGTCATCCAGAGCTGACGCCCGATCGAACGGCGGCTGTGGCCGGCTTCCAGCAACGCGTGGACCGTGGCATGCCTGGCTCGGACGCGGTTGGCGAACCGCTCGCTCCGCCATGGCGAGCCCGTCTCCTCCTCGGGCGGCGCCGGTTCGCCGGCCTTCGCCACGGGATCGGGGACCAGGACGCGAAGGCACTGGCGGTGGCGGGCGACAGCCCGCTCAGCGGCTTCTCCCAGGTTGTGCCACAGATGCCAGCGGTCGGCGACCTGCGTCGCCTGGGGTGCCCCGGCTGTGGCGCCTTCCGCGAAGAACGGCGCACGGTCCCGGCAGACGACCTCGATCCCTGGCCGCTGGGCGAGCCAGGCGGCCAAGCTTGATGCCTCCCGGTCAGGCAGGAGATCGATCGGACGACGGGTCTCGACGTCCACCAGGACAGTGCCGTAGCGGTGGCCCTTGCGGGTGGCGTACTCATCGACGCCGACCACCCGAGGCATCGGCACCTCCGGCTCTGGCAGCGCCTCGACCAGGCGCAAGACCGTGCTCCGGCTGACGGACATGCCGAGCGCGGCAGCCAGGCGGGCGCCGGCTCGACCAGCCAGGGCGAGGCCGACCGCGGTCAGGATGGAACGCAGTCGTTCGGTGCGCTGGCCGTGCCTGCGGGTGAGGCCGGATATTTGCTCCACGAACGTCCGACGCGGGCACTCGGTGTTTCCGCACCGGAACCGCCGGACCCGCAGCTGGAGTACGACGCTTCGTCCGGCGCTCGGGACATCAGCGAGAAACCGCAGGTAGGAGCTGTGAATCCGGGTCGAGCAGACTCCGCATCCCGGGCAGGCGGCGCCGGCCGTGGTGCACTGCGCGTCAAGGCGCACATTCTCGATATCCACGTCCACCGACCGCACCGCGATGCCCGCGATCGCAGGGAACAACAGCGCCTTCAGCTGGAGTGCAACGTCTTCCACGGCCCGGACTGTCAGCCCAGCTGCACTGACCACCGTCCATTTTCGGGCGACTTCACATACCGCCCGGAAACCCTCAGCCGTCACTCACCGTGGCCACTGCACGAAAGCTGAGCCAGAACCCATTCTCATGGCAAAGCCACGCGGCACTGAGGAAAACGACAGACCCACAGGACAAAACCACCGACAGAACAACAGGACTGCTCCATGAAACACCAGGTCAGGAGACCTAACGATGAACCAGACTGGCGAAACCTACATTTCGCCCCGTCCTGCGGATAGGCGACCGACCGACCGCCTCGGGGGCGTACGGGGGCTGAGCCGCGCCGCCACCGCCCGGGGCGGTGGCGGTCCTCCGCCCGACGGGTGCGCCGGGCCGGGCTCGCCTACGCTGGAACGGAGGCATACCGCTCGCTCGGAAGGGGGCGGCCATGGCTTCCCCGACGAAGGCGGGTGCGGCGCTCGCCGCGTTCCGCGAGGACCTGTCCGGTGACCTGTTCGTTCCCGAGGACGAGGGGTACGACGAGGCCCGGACCGTCTTCAACGCCATGATCGACCGGCGCCCGGCGGTGATCGCCCAGTGCGCGGACGAGGACGACGTGGTCCGGGCGGTGCGCTTCGCCCGGGAGGCCGACCTGCCGGTCTCGGTGCGCGGGGGCGGGCACAGCGTGGCGGGGATGGCGCTGAACGACGGCGGCATGGTGATCGACCTGCGCCGCATGCACGCGGTGGACGTCGACCCGGCGGCCGGCACCGTCCGGGTCCAGGGCGGCGCCACGATGAGCCATCTGGACCGTGCGACCGAGCCGTTCGGGCTCGCCACGACCGGTGGCCGGGTCTCCACCACGGGCGTCGGGGGCTTCGTCCTCGGCGGCGGCAACGGCTGGCTGGACCGTCGTTTCGGGCTGGCCACCGACAACCTGCTCGGCGCGGACCTGGTCACCGCCGACGCCTCCCGGGTCCACGCGGACGCCGACGACGACCCCGAGCTGTTCTGGGCGCTGCACGGCGGTGGCGGCAACTTCGGCGTCGCCACCTCGCTCACGCTGCGGCTGCACGCCCTGCCCGCGTTCTCGATGGCGCTGCTCCTCTACCTCCCCCGCTACGGCCCCGACGCCGTGCGCGTCTTCCGCGACGTTGTGGAGTCCGGACCCGACGAAGCGGGGGGCGGTGTGCTGTACCTCACCGGGCCGCCCGAGGACTTCGTACCGGAGCACCTCGTCGGCAGGCTGGCCTGCGCCGTACTGCTGACCTACGCCGGCCCGGAGGACGACATGCGCAGGCTGGCCGAGCCGCTGCTGGCGCTGCCGCACGAGGCGGAGATCGCCGGGGCGATGCCCTACGCCGACCTGCAGTGCATGCTGGACGATCCGCCCGGCCTGCGGAACTACTGGTCGGTGGAGTACGTGAGCGGCGCCCCCGACGACTTCGTGGACGTGTTCTGCGCCCTCGCCGACTCCGAGCCGGTGCCCACCCACACCCAGCACGTGCTGTTCCCGCAGGGCGGTGCGATAGCCGCCGGGCCTCGGGAGTACCCGGTGCCGTACCGGGACGCGGCCTGGGCCGTGCACCCGTTCGGGGTGTGGGAGGACCCGGCGGACGACGAGCGCGTCCTGAAGTGGGTGCGCGACGTCCGCGCGGCGGTCGGGCCGTGGAGCACCGGCGCGGTCTACCTCAACTTCATCGGCGACGAGGGCGCCGAGCGCGTCCGGGCCGGTCTGGGCGCGGAGAACACCCGCCGGCTGGCGGAGGTGAAGCGCCGCTTCGACCCGGACAACGTCTTCCGCTTCAACCACAACATCCGCCCCGCCTGAAGGTCCGCCCGGCCGGGCGGCGGCCCGGGGCGGCCCGGAGGTGCCCCGGCGTCGTGTCCGCGGGTACCGTCCGCTGCATGGACAGCCGCACGCACGACCGACACGACACCCAGGGCGCCGGGATCACCGTCCGGCAGGCGCTGGAGCTGCCGGCCCTGCGCAGCGGTCTGCCGGAGGTCGTCGCGGGCGCCGACCGGCTCGGACGCCCGGTGCGCTGGGTGCACGCGGGCGAGGTCCCGAACATCGCCTCCCTGCTCAAGGGCGGCGAGCTCCTGCTGACCACCGGCTACGGCCTGGGCACCCGGCCGGCCGAGCAGCGGGCGTTCGTAAGGACGCTGGCCGAGCGGGGCATCGCGGCGCTGGTGGTCGAGCTGGGTCCGCGTTTCGGCCGGCTGCCCGCCGCGCTGGTCGAGACGGCGCGCACGGCCGGCCTCCCCCTGGTGCAACTGCACCGCGAGGTGGCGTTCGTGACGGTCACCGAGGAGATCCACACCGAGATCGTCAACGGCCACTACGCACTTCTGCAGCAGGCGGAGGAGGTGCACCGCCGCTGCACCGAGGCACTGCTCGGCGGCGGCGGGGTGCCCCAGGTCCTCGGCATCCTGGCCGGGTTCTGCGGCAACCCGGTCTTCCTGGAGACCCCGGAGGGGCGGCTGCTGTACGCGGCCGGGGACGGTCCCGAGGGCACGGACCCGCTCCAGGTGTGGGAGGGGCTGCGCGGCCCGCACAAGGACGCGCCGCCGCCCGCGGGGTCCGTCCTAGTCGACGTGGCGGGCGGCGGCCCGGGCTCGGCCGCGGTGCGTGCGCGGATCGCGGTGCTGCCGGTGCGGTCGCCGCTGGCACCGGTGCACCGCATCTCCGCCGAGCGGGCCGCGGGCATCCTGGCGGTGGTGCTGATGCAGGCCCGCCAGGAGGAGGAACTGGCGGCGCGGGGGCGGGGAGACTTCCTCACCGACCTCGCCGAGGGGCGCATCGACCCCGAGGACGCGCCCGCGCAGGCCCGGGTGCTCGGCTTCAGACCCGGGAGCAGTCCGCTGCTGCCGGTGGTGATGCGGCTCGGTGACGTCCTCTCCCCCGGCGGAGGGTGGGCGGTGCTGGCGCGGGCGGTGGCGGAGGAGCTGAGCTCGGTGGGCGTCCCGGTGCTGCTCGGGGTGAGGCCGGTCGAGGGCCGGGTGCCGGTGCTGCTCGGGCTGCGCGCCGAGTCGGAGCGGCCGGCGGTGGCGGACCGGGTCGCGGCGGCGCTGCGGGCGGGCGTGAAGCGGACCGGGATGCCGAGGCCGGGTGCGCAGCAGCCGGTGGTGGTGGTCGGGGTCCCGGGTGGCTGGGCGGCGGCCGCGGCGGGGCTGCGGCACGCGGCGGAGACGGCCGCGGCGGCCCAGGGGCTCCCGGACCGGCCCTGGTACGACGCCCGGCGGCTGGACATCGATCTGCTGCTGTGGCGGCTGCGCGCCCATCCGGACCTGGCCGCCTTCGTCGACCGGGCCATCGGGCCGCTGCAGGCGCACGACGCCCGCTCCCGGCCGCCGCTGCTGCCCACGCTGGAGACCTACCTCGCACACGCCGGCCGCAAGGCCGAGACCGCCCGCGAACTGCACCTGAACCGGCAGACGCTCTACAACCGGCTCGCCCGCATCGGCGAGTTGCTGGGCACCGATCTGGACGACCCCCAGACGGTACTGGCGCTGAGCCTGGCGCTCCGGGCGCGTCGGCACGTGTCCTGAAGCGGCGGCCCGCCGCACTTCCGCCGCACCGGCACCGGCACCGGCCGTGCCGTGCGGCGCCGACCGGGCACGGCCCTCGGCGTCGCGGAGCGCCGCCGGCGCAGCGGCCGGGTCAGCGCGAGGTCGTATTTCCGCCGGCGTCGGTGGTTCCACTCGCGAGAGAGTCGGCGACGGCTCGGCTCCCGATCGCGAGCCCGCCCCCGTCCGGCACTCCGCGAAAGGCACAGCGCATGCACGTCGTCCCCGGGCTCAAGGTCCTGTACTTCGGAACGCCGGTCGTGCTGATCAGCTCACTCAACGAGGACGGCACGGCGAACCTCGCGCCGATGTCCTCGGCGTGGTGGCTGGGCTGGTCCTGCATGCTCGGTCTGGGCGACAGCGCCCAGACCACCGCGAACCTGCTGCGGGAGGGCGAATGCGTGCTCAACCTGCCCTCGTCGGCGATGGTCGACGCCGTCGACCGGACGGCGCTCACGACCGGGAAGCGGGCCGTGCCGGACCACAAGGCGAAGCAGGGCTACCGGTACGAGCCGGACAAGTTCTCGGCCGCCCACCTGACCGAGCAGGCATCGGACCTGGTCCGGGCCCCCAGGGTCGCGGAATGTCCGGTCCAAATGGAGTGCGAGGTCGTCTCGGCCCACCCCTTCGGCGGTCCCGAGCCGCACGCCACCGCCTTCGAGGTGAAGGTCCTTCGCACCCATGTCGAGGAGGACCTGGTCATCCCGGGAACCCACTACGTCGACCCGCTCGGCTGGGACCCGCTGATCATGAAGTTCTGCGAGTTCTTCGGAGCGGGACGCAACGTTCACCCGTCGAGGCTCGCCGACGGCTGGAACATGCCGCACCGGCTCCGGTCGACGACTGCCCGAGCAGGCATCCGGCCGCCCTCCCGCGCCTCCTGATCCTTCCTGCGGGACAGTCCCGACATACGCCTTGCGCGGTTCGTCATACGCCTTGCGCGGTTCGTCGCGGACCCGGTCGACGAGGTGCTCCCCGGTCCCGACCGACCGCACCCGAGAAGCGCGGCCGCCCGGCCTGCGGCCCGCGCCGTCGACCGCGGGCCGCGGGCCGGGCGGCTTTCCACGGCTGCACCACCGGGGTGCGCTCCTACCGGGACACGCTCCTAGGGGAACACCCGTGGCTGGGTGAGCTCGTCGTAGACGCTGAGCACCTGGGCGACGGTCTCGTCCTCGGTCGGCCAGGTCGCCGTCTGGCGGACGCCCCGGTCCGCGAGCAGCGCGCACCGCCGCGGGTCCGCCAGCAGCCGCGCGACGGCGTCGGCGAGCGCTTCCGCGTCCCCGTACGGCACCAGGACCCCGGCGTCGCCGACGAGTTCGCGCATGCCGCCGACATCGGTGGCGACCAGCGGCACCCGGGCGTGCAGGGCCTCCTGGGCGAGCACGGACCGCGACTCCCACCGGCCGGGCAGCAGCGCGAGGTCCGCCGCGGCGATCAGTTCGCGCGCGTCCTCGCGCCGGCCGACCAGCCGCACCGGCAGATCCTCGTCGGTGATGCGGCGCTGGAGGCGCTCCCTGAGCTGTCCCTCTCCCGCGATCACCACCTGCGGCACGGGATCGAGCCCGCGCCACTCGCGCGCCGCGTCGAGCAGGACCTCGTACCCCCGGTGCCGGTCGAGCGAGCCGACCGCGACCAGCAGCGGGCGCCCGACGGCGCCCAGTTCCGCCCGCGCCTTGGACCGCAGGCGCTCGGGCTCCCGCCCCGCGCCCATCCGGCCCGGCGCGGGCACGGCCACCGCGGCCAGCCGCGCGTCCCGGGCACCGCGATGGCGGGCCCGGTCCACGAGGTCGGAACTGGTGCCGAGGACCACGGTCGCGGCCCGTACCACCCGCCGTTCCAGGATGCGCAGCAGGTGGGCGCGCGGCCCTTCGGCGTGGTTGCGGTTGTGCCAGGTGACGACGAGAGGGGTGGGACGTCCGCTGAGGGCGAGCGCGGCGCGGAAGGAGGCGTGCAGCCCGTGCGCGTGCACCAGGTCGGCGTTGGCGCAGACGGTCCGCAGCGCGGCGACGGAGACGGGATCGCTGCTGCGGGGGACGTGCACGTGGTCGGCGCCGGCACCGGTGAAGTCGTAGGCGTGATCGGCCTCGGCGGGGGCGCACACGGTGACCCGCACGCCCCGCGCGACGAGCCCGGCGGTCAGCGTCCGCACGTGGACGCTGCTGCCGGCGTTGCCTCCGCCCAGCACCTGCACGGTGCGCAGCGGCGAGTGGCCGTGCGGGGGGAGGCTGCTCGGGATCACGTGGCCGGGGCTCCTGGTTCGGCGTCGGACGGGTCGCGAACGGTCACGAAGAAACGTACAGAAGGTCGGTGGGGAGGGAAGGGACCGCGCGGGTTCCCGCCCGCACACCGCCAAGGATGCCAGTACGTACGGGTGTTCCGGGAACCGTGGGGGCGCGAGCCCGGTGCAGCCGCGCCCCCACTTCACCCACACGAGTGACAGGACGGCCGTTTCCACCACGCGGGGACACACGCGTCGCCGGCTGCTCGCTCCCTCGCGCCGCTCCCCCACCCGCCCGGCGGGATCCGTCGCTCGGCGAACTCCGGCCGAGGAACCGGCCGAGGAACCGGCCGAGGAACCGGCCGAGGAACCGCGGCCCGGAGTCCCGATCGAGGGGTCCGGTCGACGGCCCCGGTCGGGGAGCACGGGCCGTGCGGCCCGGCCTGGTCGGTTGAGGAGTCGGACGGGCCGCCCCGTGCGCCCCTCTCCCCGATCGCGCGTGCCGGCGGCAGCGGCAGCGGCCGCACGGCGCGGCGGCGCCACCGAAAGGCGGGCCCGGCCGCGGCGACCGACCGCGGGGACGGCCCACCGCGGCGGGCCCGGGCGGCCCGGGCTCCGACCGCTTCCCTCAACCGTCTGCGCGGGCCGTCGCCAGCAGTTCCTCGGCGTGCGCCCGTGCGGTCTCGGAGTCCTCCTGACCGGCGAGCATCCGGGACAGCTCCCGGATGCGGTCCTCGCCCTCCAGCACCTTCACCCCGGACCGGGTCACCGACCCGTCGTCGGTCTTCTCGACGAGTAGCTGCCGGTCGGCGAAGGCGGCCACCTGGGGCAGGTGGGTGACCACGACGACCTGCGCCGTGCGGGCCAGCCGCGCCAGGCGGCGCCCGATCTCGACCGCGGCCTTGCCGCCGACGCCCGCGTCCACCTCGTCGAACAGGTAGGTCGGCACCGGGTCGGTGCCGGCGAACACGACCTCCACGGCCAGCATCACCCGCGACAGCTCGCCGCCGGAGGCGCCCTTGGCGACGGGCCGGGGCGGCGCGCCCGGATGTGGGGCGAGCAGCAGCTCGACCTCGTCGGCTCCCGACGGGCCGTAGGCGACGGTGCGCCCGCCGACCTCGACGCCGTCCGGGTCCTCGGTCTGGCGGAGGGCGAACGACACGCGGGCGTGCGGCATGGCCAGCGAGGCCAGCTCGGCCGTCACGGCGGCCGCGAAGCGTTCCGCGGCCTCGGCGCGCGCGTCGGACAGGGCCTGTGCCAGCCCGCCGAGTTCGGTGCGCAACGCGTCCCGCTCGGAGGTCAGTTCACCGATCCGCTCGTCGTCGCCGTCGAGTGCGGTCAGCCGGGCGGTGCTCCGCTCCGCCCAGGCCAGCACCGCGGCGACGTCCTCGCCGTACTTGCGGGTGAGCCCGGTGAGCGCGGACCGCCGCTCCTCCACCGCGGACAGCCGCAGCGGGTCGGCGTCCAGGTCGTCGGCGTATCCCGCCAGTTCACCCGCCACGTCGCCCAGCAGGATGCCGATCTCGCCGATCCGGTCGGCGAGCGCGGCGAGCGCCGGATCGTGCGACCGCACCGCTTCCAGGGCCCGCTGGGCACCGGCGACGAGGGTCGTCGCGTCGATGCCCTCCGGGTCCTCGGGGTTCCCCGCGAGGGCGGCGTGCGCGGCCGTCGCCGCCGAGGACAGCGCCTCGGCGTGTCCGAGCCGCTCGGCTTCCTCGGCCAGCTCGGCGTCCTCGCCGGCGCGCGGCTCGACGGCGGCGATCTCCTCGAGCCCGAACCGCAGCATGTCGGCTTCCTGGGCGCGCTCCCGCGCGCGGGTGGTGATCTCGTCCAGTTCGGCGGTGACGGTGCGCAGCCGCCGGAACGCCTCCGCGTACTTGGCGAGCGGGGCGGCGACCGCGTCCCCGGCGTACCGGTCGAGCGCCTGCCGCTGCCGGGACTGCTTCAGCAGGCCCTGCTGGTCGGTCTGCCCGTGCACGGCGACCAGTTCGTCGGCGAGTTCGGCGAGCATGCCCACGGGCACGGTCCGTCCGCCCAGATGGGCCCGCGAGCGGCCTTCCGCCGAAACGGTACGGCTGACCAGCAGCGCGCCGTCGTCGAGTTCGGCACCGGCCTCCTCGGCCCGGACGACGGCCGGCGTGTTCCCGGGCACGGCGATGCGCCCCTCCACGACCGCCTTGCCGGCGCCGATCCGCACCAGCGCCGGGTCCGCTCGCCCGCCCAGCAGCAGTCCGAGGCTGGTGACCACCATGGTCTTGCCCGCGCCCGTCTCACCGGTGACGGCGGTGAAGCCTGGCGACAGCTCGACGACGGCGTCGTCGATGACTCCGAGCGACCGTATCCGCATCTCCTCCAACACGGACACGACCATACGAGGTCGGGGCCACCGAGTGCGAGGTGCCCTGTCACCCGCGAGGGTGTCCGGCACGGAACCTCGCTGGCGCACCGGCACCGCTCTGCCGGGGCTCAGGCCGGTCGGACACGGTCGCGGGCGGGTCGGACGGAGCCGGACCGGGTGCGGCGGCGCCCTCCGGGAGCGCGGTCGGCATCGGCGCGTCGCGGCGCTCGGGGCGGCGCGCCGGCGTCATCGGCGCATCACGGCACGGGGGCGCCGCAAGGGCGGAGCTGGTCGCGGTGAACCGGGTTCCGCTCGGCGCGGGCGGGCGGTGCCGGGTGCGTCCGGAACGGGCCGACTCCTTCCCGCCCCGGATTCCCCAAGTCACCGGTGGATGCGGTGAAGCAGGGCAGACCGGGATCAGTTGGTCGCCCCGAGCGACTTTTCTTGGCCAGGATGCCCCCAAGGCTGTTGCGAGCATGTCAAACACCTCGTACGGTTTACGCGCGTCGACTCCCCGCGAACCCCGTGCATCTCCCCCTCCCCTCCCACGGCATCCCCCACCACGGCATCCGCCCCCACGCACCGGACGCGGCTCGCGTGTCCGGCAAACCGCGGCCGCCCCGCTCCGGGCGGCGGCCGCCTCGAGCGCCGCCCTCACCCCCTCGACCAGCCCGCTGCGCCGGACGGACGCACCGCGCAGCCCGCCCGACCCCCACCGAGCACCGTTCCCCTCCCCCCGGCAAGGCGCACCAGCGGCGGACCACCGCTCCCGAGCACCCCTCCGCGAACACGGACGCGGACACGGATGCGGATCCGGGCCGGCCTCGCCCTGCCTCCCCGTCTCCCCCCCACGCGTTCCCGTCCACACCCCGCCACGGAAGGAACGACATGCCCCCCGCCACCCCCACCTGCCTCCGCGGACCGGAGCCGGGAAAGCGCCGAAGGCTCACCCTCGCGGCCGGACTGCTCACCGCCGTGCTGTCCGTGCTGCTGGCCCTCCCCGGCACCGCTGCGGCGCGCACCGCCGACGGCCGCGGAACCCCGGTGCGCATGACCCACCCCGGGGACGACCACGCTGGAGCCGGACTGCAGCGCCTCGGCGCGGCCTCCCCGCAGGCCCTGGCACCGGCGGCCGCCGTCAGCACCGGCCCCGCCGGACTGGACGTCAGCTCGCACCAGGGCAACGTCGGTTGGACGACCGTCAAGAACAACGGAGCGGCCTTCGCGTACGTCAAGGCCACCGAGGGAACCACCTACATCAACCCGTACTACTCGCAGCAGTACGACGGCGCCCACGCCGTGGGGCTGATCCGGGGTGCCTACCACTTCGCGCTGCCCGGCAACTCCAGCGGCGTGGCGCAGGCCGACTGGTTCGTCGGCCACGGCGGCGGCTGGAGCGCGGACGGGACGACGCTGCCGCCCGCCCTGGACATCGAGTACAACCCGTACGGGGCCACCTGCTACGGGCTGAGCCACAGTGCGATGGTCTCCTGGATCCGGGCCTTCAGCGACGAGGTGCACTCCCGGACCGGCCGCTACCCCACGATCTACACCACCACCGACTGGTGGAGCACCTGCACCGGCAACGACGGCAGCTTCGGGGCGACCAACCCGCTGTGGATCGCCCGCTACTCCAGCACCCCCGGCACCCTCCCGGCCGGCTGGTCGAGCCAGACGATCTGGCAGTACGCGGACTCCGGCGTCTTCCCCGGTGACCAGGACACCTTCAACGGCACCTACACCGACCTGCAGGCCTTCGCACGCGGCGACGTCTACACGCCGCCGGCCACCGGCTGGCCCACCCTGAAGCAGGGCGCCACCGGCGAACGCGTCAAGACCGTGCAGTACCTGCTGAACGCCCACGGCGCGTCGCTCACCGTCGACGGGGACTTCGGGCCCGCCACGGACAGCGCGGTCCGCTCCTTCCAGTCCGCGCAC
Organism: Streptomyces sp. MS06; assembly: GCF_047200655.1. Taxonomy (NCBI): domain Bacteria; kingdom Bacillati; phylum Actinomycetota; class Actinomycetes; order Kitasatosporales; family Streptomycetaceae; genus Streptomyces; species Streptomyces sp. MS06. Next base: position 1,352 of record NZ_JBJZOJ010000103.1, on the reverse strand, counting down.
GGCCTCAGCGTCGACGGCATCGTCGGCACCAACACCTGGCAGGCCCTCGTCGTCACCGTGCGGCAGGGCTCCACCGGGCAGGCGGTCAAGGCCGTGCAGAGCCAGTTGAACGCCCATGGCGCGTCGCTCACCGTCGACGGGGACTTCGGGCCCGCCACGGACAGCGCGGTCCGCTCCTTCCAGTCCGCGCACGGCCTCAGCGTCGACGGCATCGTCGGCACCAACACCTGGCAGGCCCTGGTCGCCTGACCGGTACGGCCGGCGCGTGTGACGGCACCGGCACCCACGAACCCAGTGATCACCCAGCACCCCGGGAGTGACGTTCATGAACGCATCACAGCCCCACGGCCAGGATGTCGGACGCCGTGCGCTGCTGCGCGGCGCGGCAGGCATGACGGCCGCGGTCGGCATGGCGGCGGCCGCCGGCCTCGCCTCGGCCGGTCAGGCCTCCGCCTACGGCTGGTCCCGCACCCTGCGGCAGGGCGACTCCGGCTCCGACGTCAAGGAACTGCAGATCCGGGTCGGCGGCTGGGCGGCGTCCAGCGCGCAGAAGACCTACATCGCCTGGGACGGCGACTTCGGCCCGGCCACCGACGGCGCGGTCAGGCGCTTCCAGTCCGCCTACGGCCTGGGCGTGGACGGCATCGCCGGCCCGCAGACGCAGAGCGCGCTGAACGCCCTGGAGAGCGGCGACGGATCCACCGCGCACTTCGCGTGGAGCGAGTTCACCTCCCACGACGGCTCCGGCTTCGGCGGCGGCAAGGTGGGCTCGGCCACGGTCAAGGAGAACGTGCGGCGGCTGATGTACAAGCTGGAAGCCCTGCGCCGCAAGGCCGGCAACAGCCCGGTCACCATCAACTCCGGCTTCCGCAGCGTCTCCTACAACTCGCAGATCGGCGGCGCCTCCAACAGCATGCACTGCTACGGGGTCGCCGGGGACATCGTCGTCTCCGGCCACACCACCTACCAGGTCTACAAGATCGCCGAGACCTGCGGTTTCTCCGGCCTGGAGGCCTACTCCCACTCCTGGCAGCACTGTGACAGCCGCGTCCAGTACCCGTCGTACGGCTCCGGGTTCTGGTGGTGGGAGAGCGGCGTGGTGTGAGGAACGCGCGGTCTGAGGACCGTGCGGCGTGAGGACCGTGCGGCGTGAGGACCGTGCGGCGTGAGGACCGTGCGGCGTGAGGACCGTGCGGTGTGACAGGCCGCCTCCCGCCCGCCGGGGGGGGGGGGGGGGGGGCCCCCCCCCCCCCCCCCCCCCCCTCCCCCTCCCCCCCCCCCCCTCCCCCCCCCCCCCCCCCCCCCCCCCCCCCCCCCCCCCCCCCCCCCCCCCCCCCCCCCCCCCCCCCCCC
>NZ_JBJZOJ010000102.1:0-13841 GCF_047200655.1 Streptomyces sp. MS06 | reverse complement strand
CTAGGCGTATGGGTATCGAACACAAAATCGAGGCGAGACAAGCTCACCCAGGAGCAACGGGCCGCGCTCACGGAAATCGGCGTCGAATGGGCATGAGGGCCCCGAAGATCTCTGTTCTAGCGTCTGATCACATCCAAGCTTGAGAGATCCGCGATGAGCGCCAAGTGGTCAAAGACATCCAGACAGCGTGTTCGATCAACACCCACTATCCTGTACAGGCGTAGCAGGACCGGAATGAGGTAGTGCCCAGTTAGTCGGCTGTCGGCGTCCAGGGCCACTACGTACTCGCACGCTTCGATAGCAGCCTGTGGCACTGGAGTGGTCTGTCGGTTGAGCCCGATAAAGAGGTCTCTCTGGTTGTCCGAGAAGGCCAGGCTACGGACGAAGGACTGAACGATGCGGTTCTGGACGTCTCCTTGTAGTTGGTCGATTTTTCGGACTGCGCTGGCTGCACTGTTGCGGACCGTGGATTCGGCGTCCTCGAAAAGGCCGGGCAGCCATTTGAGGGAGCGTTCTGGATGCTGGGCGAATACCTGGGCAGCGCCGTTTCGTGCAGCATCGCTTAGTTCCCGGACGGCGCCTGGAAGGTCCGGGGTGAGTATCTCCCAGATTGCAAGGACGGCCCAGGCCTGACCTGCACTGTTGCCTGCGTCGCCTTGAAGCGTGAGTGCTTGGGTCAGGTAGTGGCTGAAGCGATCTGTGTCCTGTTGCAGTGCCAAGAGCAGAAGATCTCGGACGGTGTATGCGGCGTAGAGGCCTGCAGTGGCCTGGGCGAGGAGTTCGTCCGCGAGGGCCAGGGCTGTTTGAGGCTGGTGTCTGTGAAGGGCGTGTACTGCTCGTGCGGCGCACGCACGTACGGCGGGTGAGGTGTCGCGAGCCAGGTTCTCCGCGATAGAGGTGAGGGCTTGTAGATTCTGATCTCCGTGTGCCAGGAGTGCTCCTGTGACCCAGGCGGCTTGCCCACGGCTGGTGTTGATTCCTGCCGCGACGAGGTCGCTTGTTGCGGTGTAGCCGTTGTTGTCCGTCTGGTCGTTGGAAAATTCACCGAGCAGCCCAACGATGTTCTGGTCCGTGTTCGCAAGGTTCGTCTCAATGGCGCGGCACAGTTCCGTAATGCTGCCGGGACCGCAGGCTCGATAGATGTGAGTGCACAAAGCAGCAAGGCAGTCGGCGTCGAGGCGGGGCGAGACAGCGCGGAGGACGGCGGCGAAATAGACAAGTGGTGAATCGCTGTTCATTTGGAGCGCCAGCGAGGCGAACCGCTGGGGCTCACGTTCCGCCTGACGTCCCAGCGTCTGCGCCAACTCGTCTGCCCCTCCTGCAGTACCCAAGTGGGTACTGCGCTCCGGGTCGGCATAGATGGCGAGGGCTCGCAGCCAGTGGGCGTTCTTCATCCTCGCGGCGGCCTCGTCGCTGATCGGGGATTCGACGCCGCGCACGTAGCTCGTTGGCATAGGAGTGAGAACGCCGGTGCCGAATTTTCGTTCCCATTCTCCGAGCCGTCGACGTACGTGGCCTGTGCGGCGGTCGGGGTCGACAGCGGACAGAAGCCGGTACTGGGTGAGTCCGACCCTGCTGTGGCCGTGGATCCCGGGGGTGTCCCAGGGAGGATGAAAACTCAAAAGCGATGAGAGAAGCCGGTCCAGGCTCTCGGCAGAGCACCGTGACGATGCCGAAGTGATCATGTCCCGGGTGGACCACGTCACCTCGTCCCACAGGCTCTGACGATGGCAGCTATCCGCAAGCAGCCATTGCACTGCTTCGTCGGGCCGATCGACCACTGTGTACAGCCGGGACACGATGTAGTTGGTTTCCGGCCCGTCGACGGCCGCAAGGCACTGCAGGGCCTCGTCAACAGTCTCTGGCTGTGCGTAAGCGAGGGCGCGCAGTGCTTCGTCGAGGCATCGGACGAGGAGAGATCCAATCTCGTAGGCGCCCAGGTACATGCGTGCCCATCGCTGCCGGCCGCCAGAGCCGCCGCCGGCTGCCTTGGTCCTGGCGAATTCGAGCACGAAGGGGAGCACCTCGTCGACGAAGACGGCGGGAGCGCTGCTGGAGAGCTGGCCGATGACGTCGCGGGCAGAAGGCGGGTAGTTCGTGAGCAGACGTGCGGTGAACGGGTCCTCGTGCCCGTCCTGGGAGGCACGTGCGGCGGCTCTCCGCAGGAACGCGCCCATGATCCGGGCGGCGTTCTCCGGATGGGACTGTGCGAGCGACTGCAGGTTCGTGAGGAGGGCGTCTTGGTCGTCGACGTGCCCGGGGAGCGGATCGAGTTCACCGCGCTGGATGAGCTCAATGACGAGACCCTCCAAGTCTGCGTTCACAACCCAGAGAGCCAGTTGATGCAGCCTGTCCCGCCAGGCAGCAGATGCGCCGATGTACGGTGCGACCAAGGCCGACACTCGCTGGGGGCGCTCGCTGGCGACATTGAGCAGCGGAGCGAAGGCGTCTGCGGCCGTGGCGGGGTCAGCGAGCCAGTGTTCCCAGCGGCCGTTGTGGTCGGCGGCATCGAACCATGCTGGCTGTCCCAGCAGGGACCGGGTCTTGGGTGCCAGGGGGGAGGAACTCCATGCGAGGTCGTCGAGCTCTCCCCAGTCCTCGGCCGTGGCAGCGATCTGCCGAAGCACCGCGATCACGACGTCCTTGATGTGCGGGCGGATCTGCTCAGATCCGAGCAGTTGCCGGACGGTGGAGCTGAACCGGTTCCGGTCGAGCGCCTCGGTGTATTCGAGGATCTGGCGCGTCTGGGCCCGGCGGAACAGCGCCTGCCCGGAGCTGACGAGGAAGTCGTGCAGCGTCTTGGATCCGGACATGAAGGTGCGGGCAAAGAGGTAGTCGAAGTAGGACTCGTGGAAGAACCCGATGTGATCGCGTGTCTCCGAGGCCAGGATGCCTTCGGATTCCAGGAGCTGGACATCCGTCTGGTCGAAGTTGTCGAGGACCAGACGCGGCGCGGTGAGGCTCTCGTTGTCGCTCAGGTACTGCACCAGCGTCGTGATGATCTCCGGCCAGGATTGCGCCCTGAGTTTGGGTTCGATGGCGTCCCGGCGTTCTCTGGTGAACTGGTCGTAGAGCTGCTGCAGAGTGCGGTAGCTCCCTGCGCGGGCGGAGGAAGACAGCCGGCTGAAGACTGACAGATGCAGGGGAACCTTGAGCAGCCGGAAGGTCTCGGGATCGAGGGCTGACGGATCGGTTCCGGCCTCTTGCAGTACCGTGCGGACGGACTCGTCGCTCAGTTCGTCGAGTGGGATCCGTTCCACGCGATCACGGTTGGCGGCGAGTTCTCTGAGCCGGGAGTCCTCCTCAATGTCGATCGTGCGGGCCACCAGCAGCACCTTGACTGTGGGTTCATGGCGCAGCTGCTCCAGCACCTCGGCAACTGCCCCGTATACCTCGGACATCCGGCCGCTGTAGGTGCTCACGGCGTCCAGTTGGTCGACCAGCAGAAGAGATGGCTTTCCGTCAGCCACATTCGCAAGGATCACCGCGGGTGAATCGGCGAGTTCCATCGCCCTGCCGAGTCCAGCGGCGCTCAGGGTATTGGCTCCGACCGTGTTCATCCGCACGGCAGCCGTGTACCAGCCCCCCGCCTGAAGCTTCTGCACGGTCTCGCACGCCACTGTCGACTTGCCCATACCCGCGCGTCCCTCACACAGCAGGATCTGAGGACCGTCCGGATCAGTCAGCCGCTCGATGAACCTGTCGGTGTGGGGGCGCAGCGCCAGGCCGAACGAAGGCTGTTTGTCTTTCACCTGCAGGGACAGGCGGTCGACGGTGCTCGCGAGAGCGCGTTCGGTGTTGGTGTCGCCAACGAGGTAGCGGCGCTTGATCTGCTTCTTCTCCAGATACGCCCAGACCTGTGGCGCCGTCACCACCTGGTGGAGGTGATCGTCGAAGAAGTCACGCAGGATGGCGACCACGGATTCCGGATCGTCCTGTACAAGGAACGAGTAGCTCAGGGCCACCTCGTTCCGGAGGCTCTCTCCCGGCTGGTGCCGGACCTGGATCAACCGCAGGTACCGCCACGCGGTCTCTCTGTCGGCCGTCGGCCAGTTCGCGGCCACAGTTGCGAACTCGCCGGGAGGGCCAGTCCGGATCTCCTCGAACTCCTCGAACGTGTCGGCCGCCCTGGCCTGGTAGCACATTTTTTCAAGTTCCGCGGCGTCGGTCGACAAGATCAGGCGAACCGTCTTCCCCGCAGCAAGATAGCCTTCCACCTTGCGCAGCACCTCGGCCAGCCTATGCAGGGTCCAGCGCGTGCTGTAGTCCTTGACCTGGTCGCAGTACAGTCCGTCCGGGAACTGGATCTCGAACTCGATGCCCTCGCCCTCAGCGCCCGGCGGCTCCAGGCGAATGCTCGACGCCTCCCCCCTGAGAAGCAGCCCGACCTGCAGGGCCGTCCACCGGTGCTCGTACCGATTGCTGAGCTTGTCCGCGGCACCACCCGCCATCGCCATCCGACACCCCGCACAGCACAGGAACAACCAGGCAGGACCGCCCAGCGCACCCACAACGCTACCGGTATCGGACGGCCCCGCGACCCGCCGATGGACCGGCTGAAGACGGCGCTGAACACCCTCCGGCCGTGCCGCGCGGTCGAGCGGCCGTGCCCGGCCATAGGCCCGGGTGCGGGCGCAGGACGCACGTTCCCCAGTCTGTCGGCGACGGGTGGGGAAGCCGAGCGCACCGACGCCGCGCATAGGGGAATGCACCGCCGCCTCCGCGCGCAACCGTGCCCCGTGGCAGCGCGAAGTTCCGGGCGAGATACGGGAGTTGGTCGATGAGAACCGGGCACGGCAGGGGCAGCAGGCCGAAGCCGAGAGCGCCGCCGGTCCACGCTGGTGCAGAGCTGGGACCCGCCATAGCCCCCGACGCCGTCAGGCGCCGGTCCGGGCTGACCGAAAGCGTGCGAACCCGCTGGGGGTGTCGCCCTCGGTGTGTCTCCTGCTGAGAACGGATTCGCTCAGGTCGTTCGGCTGTGCGGGAAAGGTGCTGGCGCCGCGGCGGACAAAGTACTCGGGCTTGTCGCGGGCGTCGGGCGTGGACAGCCCGTACGGCGGGTGCGTGCCCGGCGATACCTCGAGGACCAGGATCAGCTTGCCGTCGATCCTGTAGTCCCGGGCCTCCACGTGGGGCATCGGAATCACGGTGCCCCGTACCAGGTCGACCAGGTGGTCGCGCAGCTTGGTGGGCGGTTTGTCCTCGGTCACGCCGGTGACCGTGACCTCATCACGGTTGATGCCGAAGACCATGGTTCCGCCGTCCCCGTTGGCGAATGCCGCGACGGTCTTCAGGGTCCGCCGGCTCTGCTTGGTCGGGAGGTACTCCTTGAATTCGACCTGGGGTCCCTCGCCGGAGGCGATGAGGGCCTCGATGCGGACCTGCGGCTCGACTGGAACCTCGATCTCCACGCCTGCCTGGTCCAGATCGCCTGTCCAGCCGGACCCGGGATCGATCGAGCGGTAGTCGAGCCACGTGGTGCCTCGCTTCAGCCACAGCCACGCGTGCGCAGGCAGGCCGTGCGCGAGCGGGAAGGTGACCTCGCTCGCCGCTTCGAGCCGACGGCTGCTGCGCTCGGACACTCCGAACAGTTCGAGTTCCGCGCCGTTCACACGGCTGCCTTCCACGGCGACGGCCAGTTGCGTCGGAGTCACGTGCACTCGGCCGAGCCAGGCGCCGCCCTCGGCGAAACGCAGCCGGGCCAGGTCGTCGGGCGGGCCCTGCGCGCCGGTGAGGGAGAAGTCGCCCTCGAAGAAGGCGCGCCAAGCGCTGTTGGGTTCCGGGAACGACGGAACGCCCTCGCCCACCAGGATCGTCTGCGGCACGTTGCGCGAGCCTCGGTCCGCCGACGCGATCATGACGTCCGCGGCCGGGACCGGCAGCGGAGCACGTTCATGCCGGGCGTAGCTGGGGTGCCGGTTTTGGTGTGCGGGGGCCAGTCGCTGCAGGAACCGAAACGGCAAGGGGCCCGAGAGCGAGAGCCGAGCCCCCCTCCGGTGAGCACAGTCCCGCCAGCACCGCTGCGGGCACACGACACGCAACGAAAGCATGGTCCTGGTACTCCCACAGGGCTTCCGACCACTGGGGCGGCTCGGCCCCGATAAGCGCCCAGCAGTGATAGAGCCCCCATCCCGTGTCGGCTCGCACAGCCATCGCCCGGACGTACGCATCCTGCTCGCTGGTCTCCAGGTCGCGGCGGAGGGTGTCGAGATCGATGCTGCGGGCGTTCATGCCGCGTGTCCCCTTGCTCAGGTGCGAAGGCGAAACCGGCTCGGCCTCGCCACTCGTGTGAAGAAATCTAGTGGGCAAGCCGCAGCCGACAAACCGAATACCCTCCCCCCGACAGCCACTTGGCGCCCGTTGCGCAAGCTACTGGGGGCGGCGGCCCACCGACGCGCAACACCGGTGAGCGCGCCTGGTCCCCCGGGACGCCCGCGCCGCCCATTCCGCCCAGGACGCACGTCAAATGCGACCGGAGGTGTGGTCGGCGCGTTCGTCGCTGCGGCCGGGTCAGAGATCGAACTCGAGGTGCTCGATGTCGGTGAAGCGGACCTCCTCCAGCTGGCCGGCGCGGCGGCCGTTGTCCTGGAAGTACACCTCCTTGAGCGCTTCGGCTGCGATCTGCTGGAGCTGCTGGTCGCTGGCGCCCTGCTCCTGGGCGTCGAAGAGACGGGCGGCGTAGCGGGGCGGCAGCGCCACGGTCAGGTGCCGGAGGCGGTTCTCGTCCGTCGTCCCGATCGGCGCGGTGTAGCCGATCCGGGCGCGGGTGTCGATGACGATGCCGCCGGTGGTCGCCGCCCTCTGCCGGGCCTGGGCACGAATCTGCGGCTGCCACCTCTTCTTCACCTCGCCTTCCAGGCGGGCTGCGAGGTCCGGGCGGGGCTTCTTGATCTGGTCCTTCACGTACCGCTCGACGGTGCGCTGGGAGATGCGCAGCATCTGGGCGACCGCCCTGGTGCCCTTGAGCTGCCTGACCAGGTACCGCATCTGCGCGGGCGCGCTCTTGGGTACCGCGCGGGTGAACGCCTTCTGCACCGCGGCGTCCAGACCGTCCCCGAACATGCTCATCGCGGTCTACTCCCCGGTGTCCTGGTCGGTGACGGTGCCGTCCTTGATGTACCGGGCGAGGTTGAGGTCCGGGGCGTTGAACTGCTCGCGCACCCCCTCGCCCCACAGCACGCTCTGGGTGCCCTCCCACTTCACCAGCCCGGGGTTCACGCCGAGCTTGAAGCCGCCGGGCAGCGGCTTGCTGTCCCGGTAGGGCAGGAAGTCCAGCGGTGACGGCCCGTCGGAGGCGTAGACGGCGCAGTCCGAGAGGACCGCGACCGGGTACTGGCCGGTGAAGGCGGCGTGCTTGACGATCTTGCGGTGCATGTTGATCCGGGTCCGGGAGATGACCGCGGCGCGGATGTCCGGGCGCCACGTCGGCCGGGCAAGGGCCCGCCACGGCTGTCCGGGCTTCCAGCCCTCACCACGCGGGCGCTCGCGCAGCTTGCCGATACCGCCCTTCACCGTCGCCTTGACCGCGGACACCACGATCGCCAGCTGAGGGTCACGCTGCCGGTAGCCGTCCATCGCCGCGAGGAAGTCGGCCGGCGGCATGTCCGCGTGCACGCCGAGGTCAGCCATCGTGGCGAGGTAGGCATCGCGCAGCCGGTTGTACCAGGCGTCCAGGTAACGGCCGTTGTCGTGGCGGACGTACGCCTCGATCGGGCACACCTCGTAGCCGAGCTCCACCGCGTAGGCCACCGTCGGCGTCGCGTACCAGGCCGGCCCCGTGGGGCGCTCGCCTTGCGGTGTGAACGGACTGGGCAGCAGCTCGCCGTCCAGCTCCGCCCACTTGTCCTTGGCCACTTTCACGCGGGACAGGTCGACGTGGGAGAGGTCGACCAGCCAGGAGCCGGGCAGTTTCGCGTCGAAGACGGGGTTCTTGACGTGCGTCGGCGCGCCCAGGCCGACGTTAAGGCCGTTCGCGCCGGCGGCGAAGGCCATGTTCACGTCGATGCCCACCAGGTGAGGGCGAAGGCATTCGGCGTCGGTGAGGGGGCGTGCCCAGTCGTACGCCTCCTCCACCAGGACCTCGGCCGGGGTGCGGTGGTGGAAGCGCGGCAGGTGTGCCAGGACCGGGTGCCCGTCGGGTGCCTCGCACGGCGCGCAGTCCACCGGATCCTTGCCCAGCGAGCCGGGGTTGTGCTCGGAGTGCCGCTTGCCCGTCGCGTCCGGTTCGGAGGCCCGGGTCGGCGGGTGCAGCGCGGTCATCAGCTCCAGCCCGGTCACCGCGGTCGATCCGCGCGGCGTCATCACCCGGGCCGCGTAGGTGCCCAGGAGCCGCGCGAGGTCCGCCGGCGGAAGCTGCCCCGCGTCGGCCCAGTGCCGGGCATCGAGCGCGTCCCACGACGGGATGCACAACTGCACGCAGGATCGCTCCGCGCCCTGCGCGGGGCGGTAGATCCTCGCCCACGGCCCGAACCCCCGCTTCGTCAGCTGCCAGTTGGCGCGCACCAGCTGCTTGATGACCTTGTGGCCCTCCGGGATGCGCCCCGCGAGCCGCTCCTCCTTGGTGAGCGTGGCCGGAAGGCCGTAGCGCTCCAGCGCGGCCTCGGTGAGCACGAGCAGCGGGTCGGCGTCCTTGCCCGGGCCGGACAGCTTCGGCGCCCCCAGCTTCGCCTCCTTCAGCGTCCACTCCACCAGGGACGGCAGGGACTTGGCGGGCACGTCCAGGACCAGGCCGCCGACGCAGTACGCCAGCACCTTGCCGTCGTCGTCGACGTCGACGACCGCGAGCGGACCGTTCTCGAACCTCGCATCGGTCCCGCCTGCCGGAGTGCTGGCGGGGCCGGCCTTCTTTGCAGCCGGACCGCGCGATGCCGGCCGGTTCGTGGTCGCCGGACGCGGTACAGCGGCAGGGGCAGCGGAGCGGGGTGCGGTCTTCGCGGGCTCCGCAGCCGGGCCTGTGGGTGCGGTGCAGGCTTGGGCCGGTTCAACCGCCGATAGCGCAGGAGCGGCCGGAACGGCAGGCGTCTCGGGGACCGCCGTGTCCTCAGGGGGCACCGGAGCGTTGGCGGGGTAGAGCTGGGCGAGTTGCTTCAGCATGCGGGCGTATGCGTCGCGCTCCGGCGGCCGCGGCTCGGTCTTGCCGGCCTCCCAGCCGCTGACCGTCGCGCGCCGCACCTGCAGTGCGGCAGCCACCTCGTCCAGCGTCAGGCCGTGCGCCTGGCGCAGCCGCTTGCGTTCCGCCGGGGGCGGCAACGGGGAGCGGGACGCGATGAGCGCATCGACCGCGTCGAACAGCTCGGACATGCAGCACCTCCTACCCCAACCCTAGCGTGAAGCGCACGTTTCGCGTACCAAACGCGTACGGATCCCGTAAACGGCGGTTGGTGGCACGATTGCCTCGGAAAGGCGCCCTCGGGCTTTGGCTGCTGCAGGCTCCTTAGCCGAAGGTTTGCGGTGGTCTCTTGGCTTTGCCTGAACTGGCCGGCGGGATCGGCTTGGTGTGAGAGATCTTGGAGAGCAGACGGCCGCCGTGCACCAGCCATCGCGGCGGCAGAACGCTCGGGGGCGGGCATGGGTGAGATCGTCAGAGGGCTCGAGCGAGCGCTGCTGACCCGTCCCGTGCCCACGCGTGACGCCGCTGTGCGTTTCTTACTCAAGACGGAGAAGGGCTCCACGAAGAACGTGGCTGTCCTCCTGGGGATCTCGCAGCGCACGGTACAGAGGTGGGTCACCACCCGTCCGGGAATGCGCCGCCGTCCCAGTGCTGTGCATGCGGGGTTGATAGATGAGGCCGTCAGGGCACGGTGGCAGCCCCGGGTGCGCGCTCGCCAGCGGGCCCGAGCCGAGGCCGACGGCTTTGTCCTCCACACCAGGGCGCGGTTCGGATTCGCCGCTCCGGCAGGATCGTCGGACGACCCACGGGTCCGGCTGATCACCCAGTACCTGTCGGGAGAAGTGGCCCGCGAGCTGTTCGCCGCCCGGGACGCCGGCGGAGGCGAGCAACAGCAGATGGTGATCCTCGCCCGAGCGCTGGGGCATGCCTACTTCCGGGACGGAGGCCTGCGTGCCCACGGTCTCGGGATCGCCTTCACCGATGTGGAGTTCGCCGAGTTCTCCATCGGCTGACCGTGCACAGGGTCCGGGGCTCAGCGTGAGGGCGGTGTCTGGTGCCGTGTCAGCATCGCGTCGTAGTGCTGTGCTTCCTTTCGTTCGCGCCAGTCCCACTGAATACGGCCGGTGCGCTGGTCGGCGGGCGGCTGGGGCGGGCGAAGCCTGGCGCCCTCGGCCACGCGCAGCAGGTGGGTGCGGTCGTGGGGGCCGGCCAGCAGATGCTGGTCCTGGCCGGGCGCGAGCCGGGCGAAGCACACGGCGGCCTTCAGGAAGACGCGCGCCCACGGCGGCACCCGGTGCGAGGCGCAGCCGTCGGTGTAGCGGGCGCGGTCATGCAGGGCCAGGGTGGCCGCCACGTCGTCATAGTCGCCGGGGCGGGCGGTGGCGAGCTGCTGGAACGAGGCGCCGGTGAAGAGCGCGGCGGCGAGAGCGGCGGCCAGGCGGGGATGGGCAGTCGCGGCGGCCAGGCGCCGGGCGGCTTCCCGGGCCGTCTGCCCGGTGAGAGGTACGGGGGGCGGGCGGTGCCGGAAGACGATCGGCGGCGGTGCGCACGGCGCGGTACAGGGGGCGGGGCTGTCGTAGGAGACGAGGCGGTCCAGCGCGGGCAGGGTGAGCCACCGGTCTGTCGGCTGGACGGGCTCTTCCGCAGGCGGGGGTTCGGCGGCAGGTATGCCGTAATAGTGGCGGCGGGCGGCCTGGAAGTCGGCGGTGATGGCGTAGTCGGCCGTCTGCAGGGCCTGGTGCAGGGCTGCGGGCAGGTGGGGGCGGTGGCAGACCAGGGTCAGGTGGATGCCGGTGAGGGCGCGCAGCTGCAGGAGGCGCATCGTGCGGCGGGCGGTGAGGCGGTGGGCGCGCAGGACGGTCAGCCGGGTGACGGGAAGTGCGGTGATCCAGGCGGTGGCGGCTTCCCAGGCGGGCTGACGGCCGGCGGGGAAACGGCCCGGGAGCAGGGGTGTCTTGCCCAAGGCGGCGAGAAGGTCGTGGGCGAGGCCGGTTTCACTGGTGGTGCCCGGGCCAGGGTGCAGGGTGATCCGGCCGGACGGCAGGTGGTGGGCGGCCAGGGCGGTGTGCGTGTGGATCGCGTCGTCGCCCGGGTCGATGACCACGACGACGGACGGTGGCACGGCGAGCGGCATGGCGACGTGGTGTCAGGCGAGGCGGCTGAAGGCCCAGCGCAGCAGCTCCTGATCCACCCGGGGGCGGCCGGTGCGGGCCAGAGCGGTGCGAGTGTGGGCGGTCAGCTGGGCCCAGGCACGGAAGTTGCCGTGAGCGGCATGGCTGTCGGCGAAGGTGATGTCATCGGGTTCGGCATCGGCCCAGATCGGATGGAACAGCGGGATTGCCTCGAGGACCTCGCTGGGGGTGAGGCGGGTGAAGTGCTGCCAGATGAAGATCCGGGAGGACAGCATCGGCTCACGGCGCAGCACGGTGTGGCAGCCCTCGCCGCCGACGAAGATGATCGCGAGCTGGGTGGCCGGTTCGTCCCACAGGTAACGGAAGTACTCGAACGCCTCCCCGTTCAGCCACTGGGCCTCGTCGACCAGAAAGGTGCGGGGGCGCTCGGCCAGGGCGGTTTTCAGCAGGCGGTCGAATTCACTGGGGTGGCGCGGTGGTTCACCGGCCAGGTCGAGCGCGGTGAACAGTTCGTAGCGCACCGCGCGGGCGGTGGGCCGGGCACGGAAGGTGATCTTGCGGACGTCCTCGTGCGGTTCGAGTCCCAGCAGGCAGGTGTTGACGGCCAGGGTCTTGCCGAAGCCGGCGCCGCCGTGGATGCACATCATGGCCCGCGCGGCGACCGTGTCGGTGATGTTCTCCCGGGCGGTGAGCAAGGCGCGGGTGGTGACCACGGACGCATCGGGCAGGTCGACGTACTGGTAGGTGGCCGCGGTCACGAGGCGTCTCCGTCTTCAGCGGTCTGAGCGGTCGATCCGGGCACACGCCCGGGGGCAGGTTCGGACGGGACGGGAGCAGGCCAGCCGGGCGCGGTCCGGGTGACGAGGGATGGTGGGGTGCGCCAGTCGGCTGGGGGCGCGGCGGGCGGGATGAGGTCCGGCATCGCCAGATCGGACAGGTTGGTGCCGGCGGCCTGGGCGAGTTCGGCCTCGGCCTGCGCGGTAGTCAGGGCGCCGAGTCGCTGGGGGGCCTCGGGCTGGTTCACGGCGGCGTAGCGCTCGCGCTGGGAGGCCTCCAGGTCCTTCTTCAGGCGGCGGGAGCGGGCGGCCCGCGCCCTTCGTACGGCGCTGATCTGTTCGTCGGTGGCCTGGTCGGCCAGGTCCGCAGGACCCAGGTAGCGGCCGGTGGCCGCGTGGTAGACCTCGATCCGGTGGTCATGATGGGGCATGAAGCGGATGCGGACCTGGATCCCGGCCTGGCCGGTCATCCACGGCCCCACGTAGTCGCGCTTCCTGAAACGGATGCCGCGGGTGGTCAGCGTGCGTGTACCGGCGTCCTCCAGGGTGAACGTCCACAGATCCGTGGCCGGCACATCCCGCAGCGGGGTGGGATCGTCCTGCCACGCCTCAAGCGGAGTCCTGCCACGCAACGGCGCGGGACGGTGCTCGGTGTTCCACCACGAAGTCCAGGCCAGCAGTCGGGCGGTGAAGTCCTCGAAGCCGAGCAGCACCTCGTCCTTCGGACGAGAGGCGCGTTTGCCGGGGCGCGGCTGGCGGGCATAGCCGGGCAACGCGGCCAGGAACATGCTCTCCACCGCCCGGTTCAACCCCTCCACGGTGCCCTTGAGGTGAGGGGTGTAGGCAGGCAGATCCTCCACCGTTACGTCCAGAAGATCGAACGCAGCCGTCACCGTCCGGGACAGGAAGTCCTTGCCGCGGTCGACACGCACCTTCTCCGGCCGACCGCCGAACGGACCGTACGGCTCCTCGCGCAAGACCGCGGAGCGCAGTGCGGCCAGCACCGACTCCCGCGACGGATCCCCCGGCGTGACCGCGACACCGGTGATCGCGTTCGTCGCGCAGTCGGTGAACCACGTGATCCACGGCCTGCGGGCCTTGCCGTCGACATCGACCAGCACCGCCGCCTGCATGTGGTCCGTCTCCCACACCTGGTTACGCCAGCCACGCGGCCGGGCCAGGAACACATCGTGCTTGCGTGCCGCCCGCTCCCCACCAGCAAGCCCGGCCCGCTCCCCCGGCGTCAGATCACGGCGGATCGCCCGGTGCAACGTCGTCAGCGACGGTGCATCCGCAGGAGGAGACTGCCGAGCAGCACGCAGGACCAGTTCGCGGTGGACCGCCCGCACGTTCCCCTTCCACAGCGCCAACAGCCCACGGACCTCGGGCGTGACCGTGAACCTTGCATCGACCCGGAAGCGTGCGCCGGGGTTGGCGGCCGCGGTCTCATCGCTCTGAGCGGCGGCCAGCCAGCGCCACACCGTGCGCTCCGACACCCCCAGCGCGTCCGCGGCCACCCGTACATGGACTGCTGTCAGCTTCTTCCCTGCCCGCAGTGCGAGCAGCCGCCGCACGGCCGGACCGCGCAGCGCCGCCCTCGACGCCGCCGGCAGTCCGCCGTCTGGGCGGATGGCGTCGCCGTCCTTCATGTCAGCTCCCCTCACGCGGGTGGGACGTCGTGTGCTTGCCGGTGGCCGGGAGCATGCGATCGCCCTCCCGTCTCTTGCAGGAGTGCTCCGTTCACAGTGGCGGCGCGACCCGCTGGAACAGCCGCCTCAGCAAGGCCCGGTCGATGGATGCATCAGCGGTGGTGAGCAGCGCGTT
>NZ_JBJZOJ010000101.1:0-14986 GCF_047200655.1 Streptomyces sp. MS06 | reverse complement strand
CGTGCCACGGGGGGCGCCCCCCGCGCGGCGGGCCGGGGCGTCACCAGTGCGACGGGGGCGGCGGCACCACCGGCGGGTGGTCGTCGCAGGTGAGGGTGTTGGGGAGCAGCCAGTCGGCGAGCCGGCCGCCGTCGTTGCCGCCCCGGTCGTCCAGGGTGAACTCCGATCCTCCCGGCGGTGGCTCCGCCGCCGGCGCGGGTTCTGAGGCGTCCGGGGATCGTGGGGCTCACTTCTCTCGGGTGTCCGGGGCGGCGTCCGGCCGGGTCCGCAGCCAGACGGCCGTGTCGGGCGGGAGGGTTCCGCCGGCGCCGAGGGGTCCGCTGGCGAGCAGCGGTGTGCCGGGTGTTGGGAGGGCGGCCGGGCGGTCGGAGAGGTTGACCGCGCAGACCAGGCCCTGCGGCCGGGCGAAGGCGAGGACACCGTTGTCGGCGGGCAGCCAGGTCAGTGGTCCGTCGCCGAAGCCGGTGTGGGAGCGGCGCAGGCTCAGGGCCTGCCGGTACAGGCTGAGCATGGAGTCGGGGTCGGTGGACTGCCGGTCCACCGCGTGGTCGCCCCAGCTCTCGGGTTGGGGCAGCCAGGGCTCGGTGTCGGAGCCGAAACCGCACCAGGGTTCGCGGGAGTCCCACGGCATCGGGATGCGGCAGCCGTCGCGTCCCGGGTCGGTCCCCCCGGACCGGAAGTGCATCGGGTCCTGGATCCGGTCCGGTTCCACCTCGGCCTCGGGCAGGCCCAGTTCCTCGCCCTGGTACAGGTAGACGGAGCCGGGCAGGGCGAGGGTGAGCAGGGCGGCGGCGCGGGCGCGGCGGGTGCCCAGGGCCGGGTCGGTGGGGGTGCCGAAGGCCTTGGTGGCGAAGTCGAAGGAGGTGTCGGCGCGGCCGTACCGGGTGACGGTGCGGGTGACGTCGTGGTTGCAGAGCACCCAGGTGGCGGGGGCGTGGACGGGGGCGTGCTCGGCGAGCGTGGCGTCGATGGCGGCGCGCAGCCGGCCGGCCTCCCAGGGGCAGGTCAGGAAGTTGAAGTTGAAGGCGGTGTGGAGTTCGTCGGGGCGCAGGTAGCGGGCGAAGCGCTCGGCGTCCGGGAGCCACACCTCGCCGACGAACACGGCGCCGTAGGCGTCGGCGATCGTGCGCCAGGAGCGGTAGACGTCGTGGAGTTCGTCCCGGTCGATGTACGGGTGCGGGTCGACGCCCTCCTCGAAGTCGGCGAGTGCGGGGTCCTTGACCAGCAGGGCGGCGGAGTCGATGCGGACGCCTGCGACACCGCGGCGGAACCAGAAGTGCAGGATGTCCTCGTGCTCCCGGCGGACGGCGGGGTGGGCCCAGTTGAGGTCGGGCTGCTCCGGGGTGAACAGGTGGAGGTACCACTCGCCGTCGGCGACGCGGGTCCAGGTGGGTCCGGAGAACTGGGACGGCCAGTCGTTGGGGGGCAGTTCGCCCTGCTCGCCGCGTCCGGGCCGGAAGTGGAACAGTTCGCGTTCCGGGCTGCCCGGTCCGGCCCTCAGTGCGGCGCGGAACCAGGGGTGCTGGTCGGACACGTGGTTGGGGACGATGTCGACGATGACCCGGATGCCGAGTCCGGCGGCCTCGGCGATGAGTTTCTCGGCCTCGGCGAGGGTGCCGAAGGCGGGGTCGATGGCGCGGTAGTCGGTGACGTCGTAGCCGCCGTCCACCAGCGGGGAGACGTACCAGGGGGTGAACCACACGGCGTCGACGCCGAGTTCCGCGAGGTAGGGCAGTCTCGCCCGGACGCCCGCGAGGTCGCCGGTGCCGTCGCCGTTTCCGTCGGCGAAGCTGCGGGGGTACACCTGGTAGATGACGGCGTCGCGCCACCAGGGGTGGGTGCCGGGGCGGTGGGAGGCTGCCACGTGACGGTCCTTTCGGGCAGGGTTGATCTTCGCCGCCGGCCCGGAGCTGCGGGGCGTCGGACGGGCCGGCGGCGAAGGACGGTGGGTGTGCGGGCCGGGCGGGGGGCGGTCAGCCCTTGAGTCCGCCGGCGGTGAGGCCGCTCATGATGTTGCGCTGGAACACCAGGAAGATCAGCAGTGTCGGCAGCGAGGCGATGGTGAGGGCGGCGATCAGGATGTTGACGGGCACACCGTTGGAGAGGGAGTAGATGCCCACGTTGAGGGTCTGCCGGGCCGGGTCGGGCAGGGTGAGCATCGGCCAGAGGAAGTCCTTCCAGACGTTGACCACCGCGAAGATCGACACGACGCCCAGGATGGGGCGGGACATCGGCAGCACGACCGAGCGCAGGGTGCGTGTCGGGGAGGCGCCGTCCATCGCCGCGGCGTCGAGGATCTCCTTGGGGATCGAGTCGAAGAACCGCTTCAGCAGGAAGATGTTGAAGGCGTTGGTGACGGACGGCAGCCAGATCGCCCAGGGGGTGTTCAGCAGGTTGCGGTGCACGAGCGGCACGTCCAGCACGGTGAGGTACTGGGGCACGACGAGCACGGTGGCCGGGATCATCAGGGTGGCCAGCATCATGCCGAGGATCGCCTTGCCGAGGACCGGGCGGAGCCGGGACAGCGCGTAGGCGGCGGCGACGTCCAGCACGAGTTGGAAGGCCAGGGCGCCGAAGGCGTAGTACAGCGTGTTGAACAGCAGGCTGGACAGGTCCATCACGTCCCAGGCCCGGGAGTAGTTGCCCGGGGTGAAGGAGTGCGGGACCAGCGTCGGCGGTGTGCTGACCACTTCCTGGGCGTCCTTGACGCCGCTGGAGGCCATCCAGTAGAGCGGGCCGAGGAACACCAGGGTGAACAGGGCGACCACCGCGGCGAACACGGTCCAGTAGGCGAGTCTGCCGCGGGGCCGGGCGAGTTGGGCCGGTGAGATGAGTGTGCGTGTGGACATGCCGGTCTCCCCCGGTCTACTCGGCGTCGTCGCGGCTCAGCTTCACGTACGCCGCCGAGAACCCGGCGAGCAGTACGAGCAGGAGCAGGCCCAGGGCCGCCGCGGCTCCGTAGTTGTTGAAGTTGAAGGCGTACTGGTAGATGAGGTAGACGACCGTGGTGGTCGAACCCTCGGGCCCGGCGCCGCCGGTCAGCAGGAACGGCTCGACGAAGACCTGCATGGTCGCGATGATCTGCATGAGCATCATCAGCGACAGGATCAGGCGGGTCTGCGGGATGGTGACGTGCCAGACCTTGCGGAGCAGGCCGGCCCCGTCGAGTTCCGCCGCCTCGTACAGCTCGCCCGGGATGCCCTGGAGGGCGGCGAGGTAGATGAGGGTGGCGCCGCCCATGTTCATCCAGGTCGCGGCGACGACGACGGACGGCATCGACAGGTCGGGGTCCTGGAGCCACTGCTGCTCGGGCAGGTGCAGGAACCGGAAGACCTCGTTGAACAGGCCGTACCCGGGGTCGTAGAGGTACTTGAAGAGCAGTACCGAGGCGACCGGCGGGAGCATGACGGGCAGGTAGACGAGGAGCCTCAGGTAGCCCTGGCCGTGCCGGAACTCGTTGATGACGACGGCGGTGACGAACGGCACCGCGAAGCCGAGCAGCAGCGCGAGCACGGTGAACAGCAGCGTGTTGCGCCAGGCCTGCCAGAACGCCGGGTCGTGGTAGACGGTGGTGAGGTTGTGCCAGCCGACCCAGCTGGTACCGCCCTGGTCGGTCTTCTGGAAGGCGAGCAGGAACTCCCGGATCATCGGGTACCAGCTGAACACCGCGAAGCAGACGACCGCGCCGATGAGGAAGCCGTGGGCGGTGAGGTTGCGCTTCAGGCTCCGGGCGAAACGGCCGGAGGGGGGTGCGGTGCCCGCCGGGCGCACGGGCGCCGGGCGCGGCGCCCGAGGGCGCGGGGGCGCGGGGCGCGCGGGGTCCGCCGTGCCGGGGGTCGGGCTGGGGGCCGCCATCGTCTCTCCTTGGTGCGGGACTGCCGGGCTGCTGGGGTGGGGGCGGGCCCGGTGGCCCGCCCCCGCCGGGGAACGGTCACTGGTTGGCCAGGACCTGGTTCACCTGGCCTTCGGCCGTGGAGAGCAGCTTGTCGATGTCGGCGTTCTTGTCGGTGAGGACGGCGGACATCGCGTTGTCGAGGACCTTGTAGATCTCCTGGGCCTTCGGCGGCTCCGCCTTGCCGGGCACCGGGTTGTCCATGAAGGTGCGGAAGTTCTCGACCGGCATGGTGGCGTTGGTCCTGCGTGCGGCGTCGTCCTTCTTCTTGGAGTCGCCGAGCCAGAAGTTGGGCTGGGGCACACCGACCGGGAGCTTGTCGGACTTGGTGCGGGCCCAGTCGAACTGGCCCTTGCCGACGGTGAGGTTCTTGAAGTTCAGCCAGGCGATCGCGGCCTTGATCTTGTCGGGTGAGATACCGCTCTTGATCATGTAGTTGTTGCCGCCGGCCAGGGTGTTCTTGCCGCCGGGGATCGGGCCCATGCCGAAGTTCTCGTACTGGGCGCCGAGTTGCTGGACCATGTAGGCGATGTCGTCCGGGGCGGCGAGGTACATGCCCAGCTTGTCGGTGGCCATCTGCTTCTGCAGGTCGCCCCACTTCAGCAGCTGGGTCTTGCCCATGCTGTCGTCGTCCCAGCGCATGTCGTGCAGGTTCTGCAGCACCTGGCGGCCGATGTCGTCGTTGAACGCCGCCTTCTTGCCGGTGGCGTCCACGACGTCGCCGCCGCGGCTGTACACCTGTGCGGTGAAGTGCCAGCCGCCGGTGTTGGCGGCGCTGTACTCGCCGTAGCCGGAGACTCCGCCGCCGAGGGCGGAGACCTTCTCGGCCGCGGCGCGGACCTCGTCCCAGGTGCGCGGCGGGTTGTCGGGGTCGAGGCCGGCCTGCTTGAAGAGCTTGCGGTTGATGAGCAGGCCCATGGTGTAGTTGCTGGTGGGCAGCCCGTACAGCTTGCCGTCCTGCTTGAGCGAGCCGAGGACGTTCGGGTCGATGTCCTTCAGCAGCGGGACCGTCTTGGCGTTGACGTAGGCCGTGATGTCGCTCGCGCCGTTGTTGTCGAGCACCTGCGGCAGGTCGGTGAAGTAGGTGTAGAACACGTCCGGTTGCGAGTGGGCCTTGAGCATCGCGGTGAAGCGCGGGGGCTCCAGGCACTGGCCGGGGGTGGAGCGGCCCTTGATGGTCACGTCGGGGTAGGTCTTGTTGAACTCGGCCACGTCCTCCTTCCACTCCTTGAGTTCGGCCGCCTTCGCCGCGGGGGGCATGCAGTCGATGCTGATGGTCACCTTGGTCTTCGGGTCGAGCGGGGCCGCCGGGTCGGAGGATCCGCCCCCGTCGGAGCCGCCGGAGCCGTTGCCGCTCGCGCTGGTGCCGCAAGCGGCCAGGGCGGTCAGCGTGAGCGCGGAGACGGCGGCGACCGCGCTGGCGCGGCGGGAACGGCGGTACCGGGCAGATCTCATGGGTGGCCCCCTTCGGGCATGAACGGTGAGCGCGCCCCACCGCCGGTGCGACTCCGTGCGGTGTGGGGCGTCGCACACTCAACCACCACCCACAAGAGGGCGCAATATCTCGCGTGAAATTCGCAATTGTTTGACAGAGTGCGTCGACACCCGGCGTGTGCGGGCATGCCGATGCGGCCCGCCCCGAGGCGCCGCAGGGCAGGCCGCACCGCACCGGATCGCCCGCCGCGCCGCTCGGGAACCCCGAGTGACGCAGGAGCCGGTATCAAATCGCGTGCAAGGCGGAGCAAGGATGCGGCACTGTCCCGCAAGCACTTTGCAGGAACCCGGGCCGGACCCTGGAACCCGGGCCGGACCCTGGGACCCGGCCCGGGAGCGCCGTCAGCCGTTGATGTTGATCTTGAAGGTGGAGGTGGTGTTGCGGATGTCGACGGCGTTGTCGTTCAGGGTCAGCCCGTTGAAGGTCACCTCACCGACGGCCGGCCCCTGACCGGACTCCGGCATCTCGTTGGCCCACAGGCCGAAGCCGGACTTGGCGTCCCAGGCGTCCCCGCTACGGTGGGCACCGGAGATCGAGATGTCGGTGAAGACGGTGTCCTTGATCGGGTTCTCCGGCTGGCCGCCCGAGTAGTCGGTCTGGAACATCACCCCGCTGTAGGTGGGGTCGACGATGTCGACGTGGTTGACCCGGATGCCCTGGAACACCTTCGAGGCGGAGAACAGCCAGATCCCGGGGAAGGTCTGGTTGCCCCAGAAGTGCCCGCCGGCCCGTTCGATGGTGATGCCGTCGAAGGTCGTCGGATCGGTCCCGAAGCCGTTCATCGGGTAGCCGAAGTCCAGGGAGGAGATGGTGATGCCGGAGTAGACCAGGGTGTCCGCGATGCGGATGTTGCGGAAGGTGTTGTGGTAGCCGCCGTAGACGGCCACTCCGGCGGCCCGCCAGGTCAGTGTCGTGGTCAGGTTCTCGTAGAGGTTGTTCTTCTCGTCCGCGCCGCCCGCGTCGATCGCCGAGAACAGCGCGAAGCTGTCGTCGCCGGTGGCGCGCGCCTCGTTGTTGACCACGTGGTTGTCGGTGGAGCCGTTGGTCATGTTGATGCCGTCGGCGAAGGTGTCGCGGATCCGGGAGTTCCGGATCGTCATCCGGTCGGTGTTGGCGCCCCAGTACAGGCAGACCATGTGCTCCGCCCAGATGTCGTCGATGACCATGTCCGAGACGTTGGCGAAGTCGAACACCTTGCCCGGCCCGTCGATACGGGAGGTGTAGTTGCCGAAGTAGGCGAACCCCTTGAACAGCGAGCCGTCGGCCGTCGGGTCGGCACGGAAGCCGACGTCGGTGTCGTCCTGCGTCGACGGCGCGTGGAAGCGGGTGTACCAGGGTCCGGCGCCGACCACCTTCACGGCCTTGCCGTACACCTGGAACTTGCTCGACGTCTGGTAGTCGCCGGGCGGCAGGTAGACGCCCACCAGCTTGCCGGTGGTGTCCATCCGCACCTGGTCCAGGGCGTTCTGCACGTCCTGCTGGGTGAATCCGGCGGGCACCGCGTACGCGGCCGGGTCGGGGTTGGCGACCGGCGTGGCCTGCTCCAGGTTGACGAAGTCGATGGCGTAGGTCGAGGTGTTCGCGGCGTCCTTCTGCAGCCGGATCGTGCTGCCCTTCGGGACGGTCTCGCCGAGCAGGATGTGCGCCTCGTCGTAGATGTGCCGCGGGGCGCCCGCGCCCGGGGAGTTGCCGGGCGAGGTCTCCGCCCCGTACAGCCAGGCGTACTTCGACGTCAGCGGCAGCGCCTTCTCGAAGACCCCGTCGACGTAGACGTCGAGGGTGGAGTCGATGCCGCCGCCGCCCGGCGCGTCCGGGATGGAGAAGCGGGTCACCAGGGTGTTGGTGGCGGCGCGGGTGGTGAACTCGACGTACTCCCCCGTCGTGTCCAGCACGACCGCCCTGCGGCCGGAGGCCTCGCCCGCGAGGTCGCCGACGGTCCGGTTGGGGCCGACCACACTGGCTCCGCCGCCCACCGTGCCGTCCTCCGCCTCGTACATGTCGTACGGCATGTTCGCGCCGCGGCCGACGAACAGCGGCTTGCTGGAGGTGTTGTTCTCCCGCTTGACCGGGACCTCGTTGGCGTCGTCGGCGATGACGGTCCGCACCGTGTAGGAGCCGTCGGCGGCGGTCCACGGGCCGAGTTCCACGTCCGCCGAGGACCCTGCGGCGAGGGAGCCCGTGTGCGTGCCGGTCAGCGTCCTGACGGTGCTGCCGGAGGAGTCGGTCAGGGTGACCGTGACGCCGTGGTCGCCTGCCGCGCTGGCGATCGTCCCCTGGTTCGCCAGCTTCACCGTGAAGGTGACCTCGTCGCCGGCCGACGGGCTGGACGGCGAGGTGGCCACCGAGGCGGCGACCAGGTCGGAGGAGGAGACGGGCTTGACGACCAGCGGGTCGGGGCTGGTGTACGTGTTGTTGGTCTCGTTCTGCTCGATGACCGCGTCACCGGCGTCGGCGACCGCGCTCAGCGGGTAGGTGCCCGCGTCGCGCTGCCCCAGGGAGGCGGTGACGGTGCTGCTCTGCCCCGCCGCCAGGGCGCCCACGTCGGCGGTGGCGACCTTCGTGCCGCCGAGCCGTACCGCCAGCGTGCTCGCCGGGGCGTTCATCGGGCCGCTGTTGCGCACGGTGGCCGACACCTCGACGTCGTCGGACTCGACAGGCGCCGCGGGCGACACGGTCAGCCCGGTCACCACCAGGTCCGGGTTGGGTGCCGGGACGCCGATCACCTGGAACTCGGCCAGCTGTCCGGCGGCGGAACCGGAGTTGGCGGTGAACTTCAGCCGGACGTCCGCCACTCGCGCGGACACCGGCACCGTGACGGTGTTGCCGCTCGCCGGGTCGAAGGTGTAGCTCTCGGCACCCACCAGCGTGTCGAAGGTGTCGGAGCTCTGCTCCCGGCCCTGCACCTCGATCGTCTGCGTACGCTTCGACCAGGCGGAGTCCGGGTTCAGCCGCAGCACCAGGTGGTCGACGTCGGCGTTGGCGCCGAGTTGGACGGTGAGGGTGTTCGGGTAGCTTCCTCCGGCGCCCTCCCAGTAGGTGGACGCGTCGTTGTCGTCGGCGTTCGCGGCGACGTAGGTGTACACGTGGGAGGAGGCGGTGACGGGCTTGCCGACGGCGAGGTCGGAGCCGCCGCCGCTGCCGTTGCGCGTCACGCTGTTGCTGGACGGGGACTGGTTGCCGGCCGCGTCCTTCGCCCGCACGTAGTAGGTGACCGTGCTGGTCGCGGGCTGGGTGTCGGTGTAGGTGGTCACGTCACCGGCGACACTGCCGCGGAGGGTGTTGTCGGCGTAGACGTCGTACCCGGTCACCCCGGTGTCGTCCGTGGAGGCGGTCCAGGTCAGCTTGACCTGGCCGTCGGCCGGCTCGGTGTACGCCAGCCCGGACGGCGCGGTCGGGGCCTGGGTGTCGCCCTGGTCGCCGGTGCGGGTGGCGGTGTTGCTGTCGGCCGACTGGTTGCCGGCCGCGTCCCGCGCTCGGACGAAGTAGGTGACGGTCTCGCTCGTCGGCCGGGTGTCGGTGTACGTGAGGACGTCTCCGGCGACACTGGTCAGCAGGGAGCCGTTGGCGTAGACGTCGTACCCGGTCACCCCGGTGTCGTCGGTGGCCGCGTTCCAGGTCAACCGGATCTGCCCGGTGGCCGGCTCGGTGAGGGCCAGGTCGGCGGGGGCGCTGGGGGCCTGGGTGTCACCGGTGTCCGGGCCGTAGACCTCCAGTTCGGAGATCTGCGCCCCGGGCTGGACCGAGTTCGCGCCGACCAGGACCCGCAGGTGGCGGGTGGTCGTCGCGTCGAAGGCGATGG
Organism: Streptomyces sp. MS06; assembly: GCF_047200655.1. Taxonomy (NCBI): domain Bacteria; kingdom Bacillati; phylum Actinomycetota; class Actinomycetes; order Kitasatosporales; family Streptomycetaceae; genus Streptomyces; species Streptomyces sp. MS06. The sequence continues at coordinate 5,800 of NZ_JBJZOJ010000101.1, read as the reverse complement.
TCACCTCGTTCCCGCCGCCGGGGTCGAAGGTGTAGGCCTGCGAGGCGGTCAGGTCGGTGAAGTCGGTGCCGTTGTCGCTGCCCTGGATCTTGAGTGTCTGGGTGCGCTTCTCCCAGTCGGCCGGCAGGCGCAGCACCACCCGGTCCACCCGGACGGAGGAGCCCAGGTCGGCGCTGAGCCACTGCGGGAAGGCGTTGTTGGCGCTCTCCCAGTAGGTGGCCGGGTTGCCGTCGTTGGCGTTGGCGGCGGTGTACACCTCGGTGTGGCTGCTGGCGGTCAGGGTGCGGCCGGACGCCAGGTTCGTCGAGGAGGCGTCCGCGCCGTGCACCTCCAGTTCCGACAACTGGGCGGCCTGCCAGCCCGTGTTCGCGGTGATCGCGATCCGCACGAAGCGGGTCCGCACCGCCGGGAACACCACCTTCACGGTGTTGGCGTTGGCCGGGCCGAAGGTGTAACTGTTCGAGGTCTTCAGCGTGTTGAAGCTGGTGCCGTCGGCGCTTCCCTGCACGGAGAGCGTCTCGTCACGGCTCTCCCAGCCGGCCGGCAGCTTCAGCACGACCTCGTCCACGTTCTGTGTGGTACCGAGGTCGGCCTGCACCCACTGGGGGAAGTCGCCGCCGGCGCTCTCCCAGTAGCTGCCCTGGTCGCCGTCGGTGACGTTCGCGGCCGCGTAGTCGCTGAGGGCGCTGCTCGCCGAAGCCCGGTCCCCCAGCGCGATGTTCGGTCCTCCTTCCGCGCGAGCGGTCGCCACCGGACCCGCCAGGGTCAGGAAGCTGGTCACGATCACGGCGCTCAAGACCCGTGATCCCCGTCTGTGGAATCTCATCAGTCCCTCGATCTCCCTCGCATCGGACGGCGCGAAGGTGCGGCTCTGTGGGGGGCTCTGCCCGGCTCGTCCACAAGAAGCACAGCGCTGTCTCTTCTTTGCGTTGGACGCTCAGAGAGTTCCAGAACTCTGTCAACTCGTCTACATCTTGCGCCTGTTTATTTGGGCCGGGCCCTCGCGGTCCGGCCGCGTGGAGCCCGGCCGCGGTGCGGCGGGACGACACGACGAAGCGCCGGTATCGACGGGGACGCCCGGGAGGGCGGCCCGCCGATACCGGCGCGGGAGGAGAAGGGAGGAAGCCGGCCGGAAGGGGAGGGAGGTTGGGAGTGGAGTGGAGCGGAGGGAAGGAGAGGGGAAAGGAGAGGAGGGCGAGGGAGGTGGCGGGCGGACGGTCAGCCGGCCGGCGGGGCGGTCGAACCGCGCAGCACGAGCTCGGGCTCGAACAGCAACTCGCCGTGGTGCGAGCGGGTCCCCTGGAGCTGGGCGCACAGCAACTCGACCGCGGCGCGGCCCATCGCCTCGATGGGCTGGCGCACGGTGGACAGCGGCGGCTCGGTGCAGTTCATGAAGGCGGAGTCGTCGAAACCGACGACCGACACGTCACGGGGTACCGAAAGACCCCGCCGACGCACCGCCCGGATGGCCCCCAGGGCCAGCGGGTCGCTGGCGCAGACGACGCCGGTGACCCCCAGGTCCAGCAGCCGGGCCGCCGCGGCCTGCCCACCCTCCAGCGAGAACATCGAACGGGCGACGAACTCGTCCGGCAGCTTGCCTCCCGCGGCCTCCGCCACCGCGCGTGCCGCTACCAGCTTCCGGCGCGAGGGGACGTGATCACTGGGGCCGAGCACCAGCCCGATCCGCTCGTGCCCCAGGGAGGCGAGGTGACGCCAGGCCTGCTCGACGGCCACGGCGTCGTCGCAGGAGACGCAGGGGAAGTCGAGACCCTCGATCGAGGCGTTGACCAGGACGACCGGGATGTCCCGCTCCGCGAGCTGCCGGTAGTGGTCGTGCGGTGCGTCGGCCTGCGCGAACAGGCCGCCGGCGAAGACGACTCCGGACACCTGCTGCTGCAGCAGCAGTTCCACGTAGTCGGCCTCGGAGACACCGCCCTTGGTCTGTGTGCACAGCACGGGCGTCAGTCCCTGCTGGGCCAGGGCACCCCCGATGACCTCGGCGAACGCCGGGAAGATCGGGTTCTGCAGTTCCGGCAGGACCAGACCGACGAGCCGGGCGCGCTCCCCGCGGAGCTGCGTCGGCCGCTCGTACCCCAGCACGTCGAGGGCGGTGAGCACGGCCTGGCGCGTCGTGTCGGACACGCCGGGCTTGCCATTGAGGACACGACTGACCGTCGCCTCGCTGACCCCGACCTTCTTAGCCACCTGAGCAAGTCGTCGCGTCATACACGCAAGACTAGCGCAATCCCCGCAAGCGGATTACGTCCCCGGTCCACCTGGTGCCGGCTGGCTTGCCGCGCAGCACCGCGGGGGTGCCCGTCGTCCGGTCGACCGGTCCTTCGGCCACGTGGAGCGCCCGTCCGGCACCGTGCTCCCGCAAAGCGGTGCGGGGATTTTCACCTTGTTGCAAGGATGCGCGGCCGATACGCGCCGGGGCCGGCGGGCACCGGCCCGAGCGGTCGGTCTCAGTCCCGTGCCAGCGCGACGTCCTGGCGCCGCACCGCGTGGAACCAGGGCAGGGGCAGCGCGCCACTGGGGCGCAGTTCCATGACGGTGGCCTCGACGTGGGCGGTACCGGGCTGCAGGGCGGCCCGGGAGGGCGTGCCCGTGTTCGCCCAGCGGTGCTCGACGCCGTCGCACACGGCTCGGGTGCCGCCGATGCCGTACCGCACCGTCGGGGACTTCTGGCCGACGGTGGAACTGACGAAGACCGGCCCCGTGCTGCCGAGGCAGCGGTAGGTGCCGGAAAGGGTGACCGAGCCGTCCGGGGCGAGCCGGCCGGTCGGGTCGACCGTCACGGTCTCGTACGGACCGGACGCCGAGGACGCGTCGCGCGCGGCCGCGCCCGCGGGCACCGCGGCGGCGAGCAGCAGCACGGCCGCGCCGGCGGCCGCGCCCAGCGCAGGACGCCGGGAGCGCGGGGCGCGCGCGGGACGCGGGGAACACGGGGAAGGCGAGAACATGAATACCTCCTGGAGGTCGGGGGGTTCCACTGGTACCGGTCGGACGCGCCCGGGTGCGTGACCGTCACCCCATCGGCGGCGAGTCCGCGCCGGGCGGCGCTCGTCGCGGGCCGCGGGGACGGCACGGCCTTGGAGGACGGCACGAACCAGGAGGACGGCGCGAACCAGGAAGAGGCGACGAACCCGGGCGACGCGTCGGCCGCGCGATCCGCGGCCGCTCGGCGGGCGGGCGGACGGGCCGCGCGCGGTCCGTGCGGTGCACCGGACCGGTGACACCCGCGGCGACCAGCCCGGATGGCGACGACCTAAGATGATCAACGTGTCCGACCAGCATGCTCCACGGTCCCTGATCATCACGCTTTACGGCGCCTACGGCCGGTTCGCGCCCGGTCCGGTCCCGGTCGCCGAACTCATCCGGCTGCTGGCCGCGGTCGGCGTCGACTCCCCTTCCGCCCGCTCGTCGGTGTCCCGGCTCAAACGGCGCGGCCTGCTCCTCCCGGCACGCACCGCGCAGGGCGCGGTGGGCTATGAACTCTCCACGGACGCACGGCAGTTGCTTGAGGATCAGGCCCGGCGGATCCACACCACGGACGCGCCGGAGGACGAGGGCTGGGTGCTGGCGGTGTTCTCCGTACCGGAGTCCCAGCGGCAGAAGCGGCATGTGCTCCGCTCCCGCCTGGCCGGACTCGGCTTCGGCACCGCGGCACCCGGGGTGTGGATCGCTCCGGCCCGACTGCACGAGGAAGCCCGGCACACGCTCCAGCGGCTGCGCCTGGAGCCGTACGTCGATCTCTTCCGCGGCGAGCACCTGGGCTTCACCCCCACCGTGGACTCGGTCGCGCGCTGGTGGGACCTGGCGGCGATAGCCGAGGGGCACGAGGCGTTCCTCGACCGGTACGCACGCCTCCTTCAGGCCTGGGAGGGCCGTACCGACACCCCACCCGAGGAGGCCTACCGGGACTACCTCCTCGCCCTGGACTCCTGGCGCCGGCTGCCCTGCACCGATCCGGGCCTGCCCGCCCGCCTGCTGCCCGGGGACTGGCCGGGGACGCGCTCGGCGGCGGTGTTCCGCGCGTTGCACGAGCGACTGCGTGAAGCAGGGGCGGCCTTCGCCGGGATCGTGTGACCCCCGATCGGGGGAACGTGACCCTCCTCACTCTCCTGACGGGTAAGGGAACGCTCAGAGTTCTTCGAGCGTCTTCTCAGATTTCTTACTTAACTTCTGTGCATGAGTCTCATGCGCAACCTGAACCGGGCGCTCACCGCCACGACGGGCCTCCAGGTAAGGAAGGCGCCGGCGCCGGCGCCCGAGAGGCCGGCCGCGGCGGCCCCCGCGAAAGCGCCCGAGCCGACCTACCGACGTCCGGTGGCCGACGACCTGCCGGTCGAGCGGCTGCTGCGGCAACCGGTCTTCATCATCTCCTCCGTACGCTCCGGTTCCACCCTGCTGCGCATGATGATGGGCTCCCACTCCCGCCTGCACGCCCCGCACGAACTGCACCTGCGCCACCTTCAGGTGGGCGTGGCCGGCGGAGTGCCCGAACGCGCCATGGACGCCCTCGGCCTCGCGCGCGGCGATCTGGAGCACCTGCTCTGGGACCGGGTGCTGCACCGCGAACTGGTCCGATCCGGCAAGGACTTCATCGTCGAGAAGACACCGGGCAACGCCTTCGTGCACCAGCGCATCCGGGACTGCTGGCCGGACGCGCGGCTCGTCTTCCTGCTGCGCCATCCGGAGTCCGTGGCCCGGTCCTGGCACGAGAGCGACCCCGACAAGCGGCCCTACGACAAGGCGGCCGCGGAGGCGCTGCACTACCTCGAGGCCGTCGAGGACGCGCGCACCCATCACCCGGACGGGTACACCGTCCGCTACGAGGACATCACCGAAAGTCCTGAGAAGACGATGCGGGGGCTCTGCGCCCACCTCGGGCTGGAGTACGAACCCGGCATGACGGCCTACGGCGAGAAGGGCGACGCCGAGCTGATCCGGGGCCTGGGCGACTGGCGTGCCAACATCCGCACCGGCTCCGTCCAGCCGGGGCGCACCCTGCCGAGGGCCGAGGAGGTCCCCGCCGTGCTCCGTCCGATGTGCGAGGCCTGGGGGTACCTGCCGTGACCGGGACGACACCTCTCTGCCCGGAGTGCCGGCGCCGGGGCGGCGCCACCGTCTGGCTGACGGGGCTGCCGAGCGCCGGCAAGACGACCGTGGCCCGGCGGCTCGCCGACCGGCTCAGCGCCGAGGGGCGCCGGGTGGAGGTGCTGGACGGCGACGAGATCCGGCGCTTCCTGTCCGCGGGCCTCGGTTTCACGCGCGAGGACCGGCACACCAACGTGCAGCGCATCGGCCTGGTCTCCGAGGTGCTCGCCCGGAACGGCGTGCTGTCCCTGGTGCCCGTCATCGCGCCCTACGCGGACAGCCGCGAGGCCGTCCGCGAGCGGCACGAGAAGAGCGGTACCCCGTACCTGGAGGTACATGTGGCGACCCCGGTCGAGGTGTGCAGCGAGCGGGACGTGAAGGGCCTGTACGCCCGGCAGGCGGCGGGCGAGCTGAGCGGCCTGACCGGCGTCGACGATCCCTACGAGGCTCCCGCCGATCCGGCCCTGGTGCTGCCCGCGCACCTGCAGACGCCGCGGGAGTCGGCGGACGCGGTGTACGCCGTGCTGGCCGAACGGGGGCTGGTGTGAGCGCCTACGCCCTGAGTCATCTGGACGCGTTGGAGTCGGAGGCGGTGCACATCTTCCGCGAGGTCGCGGGCGAGTTCGAGAAGCCGGTGATCCTCTTCTCCGGCGGCAAGGACTCCATCGTGATGCTGCACCTGGCACTGAAGGCGTTCGCG
>NZ_JBJZOJ010000100.1:0-15180 GCF_047200655.1 Streptomyces sp. MS06 | reverse complement strand
GGCCGGGGTGGAGGCGGTGGCTTCCCACTTCGAAGGGGTGGGGCGGCGTGTGTCCCGGTTGCGGGTCTCGCATGCTTTCCACTCGCCGTTGATGGAGCCGATGCTGGATGACTTCCGTGCGGTGGTCGGGGGGCTGGCGTGGTCGGAGCCGGTGGTGCCGGTGGTGTCGAACGTGACGGGTGCGGTGGCCGGGCCGGGCTTGTTGTCGGATCCGGAGTACTGGGTGGGGCATGTTCGTGAGGCGGTGCGTTTCGCGGATGGGGTGCGTGCGTTGCGGGCTTTGGGGGTGTCGCGGTTTGTGGAGTGCGGCCCGGACGCGGTCCTGACGGGTCTGGCTCGCCAGGTCCTCGACCACGACAACGACGCGGGGGGTGAGCAGGTGGTGTTCGCGTCCATGTTGCGTGGGGGCCGGGCGGAGGACTCCACCGCTGTGACCGCCCTGGCCGAACTGTTCGCCTCCGGTGCCGATGTCGACTGGGACGGTTTCTACGCCGGCCGTGACGCCACCCGCACCGACCTGCCCACCTACGCCTTCCAACGCAAGCGCTACTGGATCGACGCCCAGGCCGGTGCCGGGAACATCACCTCGGCCGGACTCGACACCGCCGACCATCCCCTGCTCGGCGCCGCGATCACCCTCGCGGACAACGACGGCATCGTCCTCACCGGACGGCTGTCGGCCGACGCGCTCGCCTGGGTGGGGGACAACGACGTCCTCGGTTCCGTGCTCTTCCCCACCGCCGGATTCGTCGACCTGGCGCTCAGCGCCGGTGAGCACGTCGGCTGCGACGGCCTGAGCGAGTTCCGGACCGAAGTACCCCTCGTCCTGACGGGGCAGACGGCGCCCACCCTCCAGGTTTCCGTGGGAGCGGCGGACGAGAGCGGCGCTCGTAGGGTGACCGTCCACTCGCGGAGTCAGGATGTGGACACCCCCGATGTGCTGCACGGCACGGGAACGCTCACGACCGGGGCCGATGCGTCGCCGGCGGCGGACCTCACCGTCTGGCCACCCGCCGGGGCACTCGCCATGGACGTGGAGGAGGCCCAGCGCGTCCTGTTCGAGCGGGGCTACGGCCACGGTGCCGCCCTCGGCGCGCTGTCGGCTCTGTGGCGGCGAGGCGACGAGGTGTTCGCCGAGCTGACACTCGACGCGGAGGAGCAGGCGGCCGAGGGCTGCGCGGTTCATCCCGCTCTGCTGGAAGCCGCCGGTCTCCTGCGGCATGTGGCAGTGGAGTCCGACAACGCCGCGACACTCCCCCGGGTGTGGACCGGAGTCTCCCGGCGGGCGTCCGGCACGGCGACTCTGCGCGCCTGCCTGGCACGCACCTCGGGTGCCGACGGAGCGGATTCGGTGGCCTTGGACCTCGCCGACGCGGCGGGCGATCCCGTGCTGTCCGTGCGGTCGCTGACGGCGGCGCCCGTGACCGAGGAGCAACTCGCCCGGACGGCCGCCGGAACCCGGCCCAACTCCCTGTACAGGCTGACGTGGCAGGACGTCTCCCAGGATTCCGCCGCCTCCGCCGTCCCGACTTGGGCCGTGCTCGGCGACCCCGACCCTCGCTCCACCGGCGAGGCGCACACCCCGTCCTTCGACGGAGTCGGCGCCTTCGCCGAGGCGGTCGAGCGCGGCGACACCGCTGAGCAGACCGTCCTCCTCGCCGCGAGGACCGCCGCCGAGGACTCGAAGGACGTGCTGGCCGGCACCCGTTCCACCCTGGACCGGGTCCGGGAGGCCATGCACTCCTGGGTGACGGACCTCCGGCTCGGTGCGGCCCGGCTCGTCGTGGTCACCGAGGGCGCGGTGGCCGCCCGCGATGCCCGAGGGCTCACCCAGGCGGCACTGCGCGGCCTGGTGACGTCCGCGCAGGCCGAGCATCCGGGCCGTTTCGGGCTGGTGGACCTGGACGGCTCCACGGAGTCCCGCGCGGCCCTGCCTGCGGCGCTCGCCGTCGTGAACGCCGGGGAACCGGACGTGGCGGTGCGGGAGGGACGGATCCTGGTCTCGCGTCTGCGGACGGTCGAACCGGTACCCCGGTCCCCCTCGGCTACATCCGGCGAATCCACACTGCTGTCCCCGTCCTCGTCCTTCTCCTCGTCCTCGTCGTGGGCTGCGGCCGACGGCACCGTGGTCGTGACCGTCGGAGTCGAGGGGCACGGCGCGCCACTCGCCCGGCACCTGGTCGACCACCACGATGTGCGGCATCTGCTCCTCCTCGTGGACGAGTCCGCGGCCGTTCCCGACACGGACGCGCTGGAAGCGGAGGGTGTCCAGGTCACCCGGCGGGTGTGTGATCTGACGGACCGGGAGGCGGTCAGCCGGGCCCTGGCAGCAGTACCCGCCGAACATCCCGTGCGGGCCGTCGTCCACACCGCCGCGACCGCCTCGAACGGGCTGTTCGAGGCCATGGACCGGGAGCGCGTGGAGAGCGCGCTGCTGCCCAGGGCCGGTGCCGCGTGGCACCTGCACGAGCTGACCCGGGACCACTCCCTGACGGCCTTCGTGCTCCTGTCGTCCTCGACCGGACTCCTGCACGGCGTCGGCCAGGCCAACCAGGCCGCCGCCGCCACCTTCCTCGACGCGCTGGCCCGGCACCGGCGCGCGCAGGGGCTGCCGGCTCTCTCGCTGGCGTTCGGACCCTGGAACACGGGGGCGGTCGTGCCGGAGGAAGAGGTCGTGCGCGCAAGGGAACTCGGCATCCCCTACCTGGACGCCGACGAAGGAACCGAGTTGTTCGATCGCGCCCTCGCCCTCGCCCTCGCTCCGACCGATGGCAGCGCGGACGACGAAGTCCTGTTTCCGCTCCGCCTCGATCACCACGCCCTGCGGGCCCGCGCGGAGGAACTGCCCGCCCCGCTCCGCGGCCTCGTGCGGGCACCACGCCGGCCGAGCGGCGCCGACACGGGCCGTGAACTGCGCAGGCGCCTGGGCAGGCTGTCTCCTGATGAGCGCGTCCGCCGACTCCTCGACCTCGTCCGTGCCCAGGTCGCGGCCGTGCTCGGACACGCCTCAGCGGCGACGGTCGAACCCGACCGTGCCTTCAAGGACCTCGGCTTCGACTCGCTGGCCGCCGTGGAACTGCGCAGGCGACTGGACCGGACCACCGGTCTGTCCCTGTCGGCGACGCTCGTCTTCGACCACCCGACCTCCCGGGCGGCGGCCGAGTACATCGACGGTCTGATCCTGCCGGACGCGGACGACAGCCCGGCCCAGGAAGCCCTCGGCGGGATCGACCGGCTGGAGGCGGTGCTCGCGGCCCTGGCCTCCGGGAGCGCGGGACGCGATCACGAACGCATCACCAGCCGCCTCGAAGCACTGCTGCGCACCTGGCGGGACACGCAGGAGGGGGGCTCGGCGGACGAGCCGACCACCGACTACGAGTCCGCCACGGACGACGAGCTCTTCGACGTCCTCGACAGCGAACTGGGCATCGCCTGACCGGAGTCCATCCGTCCGGGAACCGTATGAGAACCATCGATCGAGGGGCAGAGGGACAGATGGGCAACGACGACAAGCTGCGTGAATACCTCAGGCGCGCGACGTCGGACCTGCAGCAGACCAAGCGGCGCCTGCGCGAGAGCGAGGCCAGGCACCACGAGCCGATCGCCATCGTCGCCATGAGCTGCCGCTACCCCGGCGGGATCGCCTCCCCGGAAGACCTGTGGGAGCTCGTCGATGCCGGCGGTGACGGTATATCCCTCTTTCCCGAGGACCGGGGCTGGAATGTCCGGGAGCTCTACGACCCGGAGCCCGCCACCCCCGGGAAGACCTACTGCCGCGAAGGCGGATTCCTGCACGACGCCGCACAGTTCGACGCCGACTTCTTCAAGATCAGCCCGCGTGAGGCCCGCGAGACGGACCCCCAGCAGAGGCTGCTCCTGGAGACGGCCTGGGAGGCGTTCGAGCGGGCCGGCATCGACCCGCTGTCCCTCAAGGGCAGCCGGACCGGCGTCTTCACCGGCATCGCCTACCACGACTACTCCTCCGACAGCGGCCCCGGCGCCCTTGCCAGCGTCGCCTCCGGCCGCATCGCCTACACCCTCGGCCTCGAAGGGCCGGCGGTGACGGTGGACACGGCGTGCTCGTCGTCGCTGGTCGCCCTGCACTGGGCCATTCAGGCCCTGAGGGCGGGGGACTGCACCCTCGCCCTGGCTGGCGGCGTCACCGTCATGGCGACGCCCGTGTCCTTCGTCGGCTTCAGCCAGGACCGCGGGCTCGCGCCCGACGGCCGCTGCAAGGCCTTCGCGGCCGCTGCCGACGGCACCGGCTGGGGCGAGGGCGCCGGCCTCCTCCTCGTCGAGCGGCTGTCGGACGCCCGCCGCAACGGCCACCCGGTCCTCGCAGTCGTCCGCGGCAGCGCGGTCAACTCCGACGGCGCGTCCAACGGCCTGACCGCCCCCAACGGTCCGTCCCAGCAGCGGGTCATCCGCCAGGCACTGGCGAACGCGCAACTCTCCGCCGACCAGGTCGACGCAGTGGAGGCGCACGGCACGGGGACGACGCTGGGCGACCCGATCGAGGCGCAGGCGCTGCTGGCGACGTACGGCCGGGACCGGCCCGAGGACCGGCCGCTGTGGCTGGGTTCGATCAAGTCGAACATCGGTCACGCGCAGGCCGCCGCGGGAGTCAGCGGTGTGATCAAGATGGTCATGGCGATGCGCCACGGCGTCCTGCCGAAGACCCTGCACGTCGATGCGCCCAGCCCGAACGTCGACTGGAGCACCGGCCACATCAACCTCCTGACCGACCGCATCGACTGGCCCGACGCCGGTCACCCTTGGCGGGCCGCCGTCTCCTCCTTCGGTCTGAGCGGGACGAACGCGCACGTGATCGTGGAGGAGGCCGAGCCGCTGGAGAGTGCTGAGCCTGCTGGGTCTGCTGGGTCTGCTGGTGGTGTGGTGCCGGTGGTGGGTTCGTCGGTGGTGCCGTGGGTGGTGTCGGCGCGTGGTGTGGCGGGGTCGGTGGGTGCGCAGGCGTCGCGGTTGGCGTCGTGGGTGCGGGAGCGTCCGGATGCGGATGTGGATCCGGTGGATGTGGGCTATTCGCTGGCCGTGTCGCGGGCCGCGCTGGAGCAGCGGGCCGTGGTGATCGGCTCCGATCGTGCGGAGTTGCTGGCGGGGTTGGATGCGCTGGCCGCGGGAGAGACCGCGGCCGGCGTGTGTCGGGGTGTGGCGGCGGATGGTCTGACGGCGGTGTTGTTCACCGGGCAGGGCAGCCAGCGGATCGGGATGGGCCGGGAGTTGTATGCAGCGTTCCCCGTGTTCGCGTCCGCCTTCGACGCGGTGTGTGAGGTGCTGGACGGCCTGCTGGAGCGCCCGTTGCGGGACGTCGTGTGGGGTGGGGACGCGGATGCGGGTGTGCTGGAGCGGACGGCGTTCGCTCAGCCGGCGCTGTTCGCCATCGAGACCGCCCTGTTCCGCCTGCTGGAGTCGTGGGGTGTGCGGCCTGATGTGGTGGCCGGGCATTCGATCGGTGAGGTGACGGCGGCCCATGTCGCGGGCGTGCTGTCACTTGAGGACGCCGGTCGGCTGGTCGCGGCACGTGGCCGGTTGATGGACGCCCTGCCCGCCGGTGGAGCGATGGTCGCGGTCGAGGCGACCGAGGACGAGATACAACCGCTACTCGCCGGGGATGTGGGTGTTGCGGCGGTCAACGGTCCGGCCTCGGTGGTGGTGTCCGGCGCCGAAGCTGGGGTGGAGGCGGTGGCCTCCCACTTCGAAGGGATGGGTCGGCGTGTGACCCGGTTGCGGGTCTCGCACGCTTTCCATTCGCCGTTGATGGAGCCGATGCTGGATGACTTCCGCGCCGTGGCTGGGGGGCTGGCGTGGTCGGAGCCGGTGGTGCCGGTGGTGTCGAACGTGACGGGTGCGGTGGCCGAGCCGGGCTTGTTGTCGGATCCGGAGTACTGGGTGGGGCATGTCCGTGAGGCGGTGCGTTTCGCGGACGGGGTGCGTGCGTTGCGGGCTCTGGGGGTGTCGCGGTTCGTGGAGTGCGGCCCGGACGCGGTCCTGACGGGTCTGGCCCGTCAGATCCTCGACCACGACAACGACGCGGGGGAGCAGGGGGTGGTGTTCGCGTCCATGCTGCGTGGGGGCCGGGCCGAGGACACCACCGCCGTGACCGCCCTGGCCGAACTGTTCGCCTCAGGTGCCGGGGTCGACTGGGACGGCTTCTACGCCGGCCGTGACGCCACCCGCACCGACCTGCCCACCTACGCCTTCCAACGCAAGCGCTACTGGGCCGAGGCCCAGGCCACCGCCTCCGAACCGAACCCGGCAGGCGGCACGGGCACGGGATCGGTGGGAACGGACTCGGCGGACGCCGTCTTCTGGGACGCCGTGGAGCGCCGGGACAGCTCTTCGCTCGCCGAGGAAATCGATGTGAAGACGGAGGAAATCGCGCCTTTCGTCGATGCGTTGGCCGCCTGGCGGGAGCATCGCAAGGAGCTGGCCCTGCTGGACTCCTGGCGGTACCGCGTGGACTGGAAGCCCGTAGGAAGCCGCACTGCCGATGCGGGCGAACGGGACGAGACCTGGCTCGTGGTCCGCCCTCCGGCCGGCCGGGGAGGCGAGATCGCGGAGCGGATCGTCGACGCGCTCGCCGCCGAGGTGACCGTCGTGCCCTTCGAGGTCGCCGATCTCGACCGGGCCGCGCTCACCGCACGGATGCGGACGGAGACGGCGGCGGCCGCCCCGCACCGGGTCCTCTCCCTCCTCGGACTCGACGACCGACCGCACTCCGACCACTCCTCGCTCACCCGTGGCGGCGCCGCCACGGTGGTCCTCGTGCAGGCGTTGGCGGACGCCGAGACACTCGCCCCCTTGTGGTGTGTCACAAGTGGCGCCGTGGCCGTACAGGACTCCGCCGAACTCGCCAGCCCGAACCAGTCGGCACTCTGGGGGCTCGGAGCCGGCCTCGGGCTCGACCAGCCGCAGAGCTGGGGCGGCCTGGTCGACGTACCGGAGGACCTCGACGACCGTGCCGCACGCCTGCTCGTCGCGGCGCTCCGCGCGGACGACGACGAGGACCAACTCGCCATCCGTGCCGGGAGCGTGTTTGCTCGGCGGATGGTCCGATCCCCGCTCGCCGAGGCGAGCGGAACCGACCGACGCCGCGAGGCCCACCTGTCATCGTCGTCCGCGCCGGAAGAGGGGCAGGACAACCTCCGGAGGCGTCCCCGGGGCGGCACGGTCCTCGTCACCGGCGGCACCGGCGGACTCGGAGCGCACGTCGCCCGCATGTTCGCCGAGGACGGTGCCGAGCACCTGGTCCTGACCAGCCGTCGAGGCCCGGCCGCGGAGGGCGCCGACGCGCTGACGAAGGAACTTGAACTGCTGGGCGCACGCGTCACCGTCGCCGCCTGCGACGTCGCCGACCGTGGCGCACTGGCCGCCCTGCTCGCCTCACTGTCCGACGGTCCGCCCCTGCGGGCGGTCGTCCACGCCGCCGGTCTGCCGCAGCGCATCGCCGCCCTGCCCGAGCTGAGCCTCGAGGAGTTCGCCGAGGTCGGCAGGGCGAAGACGCTCGGCGCGCAGTACCTGGACGAACTGCTCGGGGACACGCCGCTGGACGCGTTCGTCCTGTTCTCCTCCGGCTCCGCCGTCTGGGGCAGTTCCGGTCAGGCGGCATACGGCTGCGCCAACGCCTTCCTGGACGGTCTCTGCCACCGGCGCCGGGCGCGCGGGCTCACCGCCACCTCCATCGCGTGGGGCTCCTGGGAAGGCGGCATGGTCGACGCGGAACTCAGCGCCGTCATGCGGCGCATGGGCGCCCCGGCCATGGCGCCCGACACCGCAGTCAGTGCGTTGCGGCAGGCCCTGGAGCACGACGAGAGCCACCTCGTGGTGGCGGACTTCGACTGGTCCCGCTTCACACCCACGTACACGCTGGCCCGTCCGCGGCCGCTGCTCGACGAGATCCCCGAGGTGGCGGCGGCCCTCAACGGCGACTCCGACCAGGAGACGTCCGCCGACGCTCCCGCGCTGGCGGCACGGCTCGCCGAGATGCCTGGAGCGGAGGCGAGCCGCGTCGTCCACGAACTCGTCCGCTCGCACGTCGCCGCTCTGCTCGGCTACGACGACCCCCTCACGCTCGACACCCGGCGCGCCTTCGACGACCTCGGCTTCGACTCGGTGTCCGCCGTCGACCTCAGAGGACGACTGGCCACGGCAACCGGCCGGAAGCTGCCGAGCACCATGATCTTCGACTACGCGAACCCGGCGGCCCTGTCGGATTTCCTGCTCGGGGAGTTGCTGCCCGCCCCGAGCAGCCCGGAGCCGTCCACGCTGGAGCAGTTGGAGCGGATGGAAACCGCGTTGACGGGGCTCGGCGCGCAGGAGATCGAAGCCGATCGGATCGTCACCCGGCTGCGGTCCCTCGCGTCCCGACTCACCGAGATCGTCGCGGCCGCCGAGGCCGGCGCGGCCGGTGACATCGGTACCGGCGCGCCGGACGTCGGGCAGAACCTCGAATCGGCCTCCGCCGACGACGTCTTCGACTTCATCGACAAGAAACTCGGCCTCACCTGATCAGGCACGACGCCGATCGCCCGTCCAGCACTTCACCGCCCCGACGCGGACGATCGGCACGCCCGGCAAGGGCCAGAACCGCCTCGCTCCCGGACCGCACACCTGGGACGGGCGCCCCACCACGTGATCGGCCTCGCGAACCACAGGACTCGGAGAGACTGAGATGGCGAACGACGACAAACTTCTCGACTATCTCAAGCGTGTCACGGCAGACCTCGCTCAGACCCGCCAGCGCCTGCAGGCGGTCGAGAGCGAGGAGCGGGAGCCGATCGCGATCATAGCCATGAGCTGCCGCTACCCCGGCGGGGTGAGCACGCCCGAGGAGTTGTGGGAACTGGTCGACGAGGGGCGTGACGCCATCTCGGAGTTCCCCGTCGACCGTGGCTGGGACATGGGACGACTGCTGGACACCGATGCCGACCGGTCCAGTACCAGCTACGTCCGCGAAGGCGGCTTCGTCCACGACGCGGGCCACTTCGACCCTGCCTTCTTCGGCATCAGCCCGCGTGAGGCGCAGGCCATGGACCCGCAACAGCGGCTCACACTGGAGGTGGCCTGGGAGGCGTTCGAGCGTGCGGGCATCGACCCGCACTCGGTCCGCGGCAGCCGCGTGGGCGTCTTCGCGGGTTCCGGCATCCAGGACTACAACGCGCTCCTGGACGCGGCTCCCGAACTGGCCGAGGCGTACATGACCACCGCCGGCGCGGCAGCCGTCATCTCCGGCCGCGTCTCCTACGCGCTCGGCCTGGAGGGCCCGGCGATGACGGTGGACACGGCGTGCTCGTCGTCGCTTGTCGCCCTGCACCTCGCGTGCCAGGCGCTGCGGCGCCGCGAGTGCGGCATGGCACTGGCCGGCGGTGTCATGGTGATGTCGACGCCGTCGCCCTTCATCGCCTTCAGCCGCCAGCGGGGCCTCGCGCCGGACGGCCGCTGCAAGGCCTTCGCCGATGCCGCCGACGGCACCGGTTGGGCCGAGGGCGCGGGCATGCTCCTGGTGGAGCGGCTGTCGGACGCGCGTCGCAACGGCCACCCGGTGCTGGCGGTGGTGCGGGGAAGCGCCATCAACCAGGACGGCGCCTCGAACGGGCTGACCGCCCCCAACGGCCCCTCCCAGCAGCACGTCATCCGACAGGCACTCGCCGCCGCGCAAGTGACGCCCGCCCAGGTCGACGTGGTCGAGGGCCACGGCACGGGGACGACGCTGGGTGACCCGATCGAGGCGCAGGCGCTGCTGGCGACGTACGGCCGGGACCGGCCCGAGGACCGGCCACTGTGGCTGGGTTCTATCAAGTCGAACATCGGTCACGCGCAGGCCGCCGCGGGAGTCAGCGGTGTGATCAAGATGGTCATGGCGATGCGCCACGGCAGGATGCCCCGCACTCTGCACGTGGACCGGCCGTCCTCCCACATCGACTGGTCGGCGGGCCGGGTGCGGCTGCTCACCGAGCCCGTGGACTGGCCCGAGGCAGACCACCCGCGCCGTGCAGGCATCTCCTCCTTCGGCGTGAGCGGGACCAACACCCACGTCATCCTGGAGCAGGCTCCCGCCCTCGACGAACCCTCGGCGGACGAGCCTGCCGTTCCCGTCCCGGTCACCGCCGCGGGCCCCCTGCTCTGGCCCGTCTCCGGCATCGGCTCCTCCGGCCTTCACGCGCAGGCGTCGCGGTTGGCGCGGTGGGTGCGGGAGCGTCCGGATGCGGATGTGGATCCGGTGGATGTGGGCTATTCGCTGGCCGTGTCGCGGGCTGCGCTGGAGCAGCGGGCGGTGGTGGTCGGTTCCGGTCGTGCGGAGTTGCTGGCGGGGTTGGATGCGTTGGCCGCGGGAGAGACTCCGGCCGGCGTGTGTCGGGGTGTGGCGGCGGATGGTCTGACGGCGGTGTTGTTCACCGGGCAGGGCAGCCAGCGGCTCGGGATGGGCCGGGAGTTGTATGCCGCGTTCCCCGTGTTCGCGTCCGCCTTCGACGCGGTGTGTGAGGTGCTGGACGGGTTGTTGGAGCGCCCGCTGCGGGACGTGGTGTGGGGTGGGGACGCGGATGCGGGTGTGCTGGAGCGGACGGCGTTCGCTCAGCCGGCGCTGTTCGCCGTGGAGACCGCTCTGTTCCGGTTGTTGGAGTCGTGGGGTGTGCGGCCTGATGTGGTGGCCGGGCACTCGATCGGTGAGGTGACGGCCGCCCATGTCGCGGGCGTGCTGTCACTTGAGGACGCCGGTCGGCTGGTCGCGGCACGTGGCCGGTTGATGGACGCCCTGCCCGCCGGTGGAGCGATGCTCGCGGTCGAGGCGACCGAGGACGAGATACAACCGCTACTCGCCGGGGATGTGGGTGTTGCGGCGGTCAACGGTCCGGCCTCGGTGGTGGTGTCGGGTGCCGAGGCCGGGGTGGAGGCGGTGGCCTCCCACTTCGAAGGGATGGGTCGGCGTGTGACCCGGTTGCGGGTCTCGCACGCTTTCCATTCGCCGTTGATGGAGCCGATGCTGGATGACTTCCGCGCCGTGGTCGGGGGGCTGGCGTGGTCGGAGCCGGTGGTGCCGGTGGTGTCGAACGTGACGGGTGCGGTGGCCGAGCCGGGCTTGTTGTCGGATCCGGAGTACTGGGTGGGGCATGTCCGTGAGGCGGTGCGTTTCGCGGACGGGGTGCGTGCGTTGCGGGCTCTGGGGGTGTCGCGGTTCGTGGAGTGCGGCCCGGACGCGGTCCTGACGGGTCTGGCCCGTCAGATCCTCGACCACGACAACGACGCGGGGGAGCAGGGGGTGGTGTTCGCGTCCATGCTGCGTGGGGGCCGGGCCGAGGACACCACCGCCGTGACCGCCCTGGCCGAACTGTTCGCCTCCGGCGCCGATGTCGACTGGGACGGCTTCTACGCCGGCCGTGACGCCACCCGCACCGACCTGCCCACCTACGCCTTCCAACGCGAACGCTACTGGATCGATGCTCAGGCCGGTGCCGGGAACATCGCCTCCGCCGGGCTCGACACCGCCGACCATCCCCTGCTCGGCGCCGCGATCACCCTCGCGGACAGCGACGGTATCGTCCTCACCGGACGGCTGTCGGCGGACACCCAGCCCTGGCTCGCCGAGCACGTCATCGGCGAGACCGTCCTCTTCCCCGGCACCGGGTTCCTGGAGCTCGTGATCCGGGCGGGTGACCAGGTCGGCTGCGACCTGGTCGAGGAACTGACCATCGAGGCGCCTCTCGTGCTCCCCGAGCACGATGGCGTGCAGGTGCAGGTGGCCGTCGGTGCCGCGGACGAGACCGGTGCACGCGCCGTCACCGTTCACTCTCGGCGCCAGGACTCCTCGGCAGACCTGCCCTGGACCCGGCACGCCAGTGGCGTGCTCGCTCCTACCGGCCGCCCGGCCGACGACGACCGGCTGGACTCGCCGTGGCCGCCCGCCGACGCGGTACCCGTCGAACTCGGCGGAATGTACGAAGGGTTCGCCGAAGCCGGGATGGCTTACGGTCCGATCTTCCGCGGACTGTCCACGGTATGGCGGTCGGGCGACAGCGGCGAGGTGTACGCCGAGGCCACCCTCCCCGAGCAGGCGCGCGTGGCGGCCGGACGGTTCGCGCTGCACCCGGCGCTGCTCGACGCCTGTCTGCACGCGGCCGCCTTCACCGGAGCCATCGGAGAGCAGGGTGCGCTGCCTTTCGCCTGGTCCGGCGTGACGCTGCACACCGAGGGCGCATCGGACGTACGCGTGCGTCTGACGCCGACCGGCTCCGGCACAGTGACCGTGGAACTGTCTGACCCGTCCGGACGCCTGGTCGCCAGGGTCGAGTCGCTGGCGCTGCGCCCCATTTCCGCGGAGCAACTGGCAGCGGCCGCCACCGGTCACGACGACTCGCTCTTCCGACTGGACTGGGTGCCGCTGCCTGCCCGGACGGCCGAGCCGGTCGTCTGGGCCCACTGGGACGAGACCGTGGGCACTGAAGCGCCGCAGGCGGCCGTCCCGGACGTCGTCGTGTGGCAGTGCCCGGAAACGCCGACCGACGCCGATGGCGACGCCGTACGTGGGGCCGCGCACCGTGCGCTGGAGGTCCTGCGCACCTGGATTGCCGACGACCGTCATGCGCGTTCCCGGCTGCTCGTCGTCACCCGGGGAGCCGTCGGGTTGCCCGGCGAGGACGTGACGGACCTCGCGGGGGCCTCGGTCTCGGGGCTGGTGCGGGCCGCGCAGTCCGAGAACCCGGGCCGGATCGTCCTGGTGGACATCGATGCCCCGACCGGTCTCGGCTCTCTCGTGGCAGCGGTCATGGCCTCGGGTGAACCGCAGCTGGTCGTGCGTGACGGCGGCATCCTGCACGCCGCGCGCCTGAACCGCGCCACCGCCCGTGGCGGTTCCTCCGACGGCGGCGACGAGCAGTCGCCGCGGCTCGCCGAGGGCACGGTCCTGATCACCGGCGCCACCGGCGCCCTCGGCGCCCTCTTCGCCCGGCACTTGGTGACCGACCACGGCGTACGTCGCCTTCTCCTGACCAGCCGCAGCGGCGAGAACGCGCCCCGTGCCGCCGAACTCCTGGCCGAACTGTCAGGGTTGGGTGCCGAGGTCGAGCTGCGCGCATGCGACGTGTCCGACCGGGAGGCACTCGCCGGGCTCCTGGACGGCGTGGCGCTCGGAGGCGTCGTACACGCCGCCGGTGTGCTGGACGACGGCGTGATCTCCTCGCTCGACCCGGAACGGCTCGACAGGGTCTTGCGTCCCAAGGTGGACGCCGCGCTGAACCTGCACGAGCTGACGGCCGACATGGACCTGTCGATGTTCGTCCTCTTCTCCTCGGCCGCCGGCGTCCTGGGCGCCCCGGGCCAGGGCAACTACGCCGCGGCCAACGCCTTCCTCGACGCGCTGGCCACCCACCGCCGCCACGCCGGACTCGCCGCCCAGTCCCTCGCCTGGGGCTTGTGGGAGCAGTCCAGCGGTATGGCCGACACACTCGACGGGACCGACCTGACCCGCATCGCACGCACCGGTGTACGCGCGCTGGCCCCCGAGGAAGGGCTCGCCCTCTTCGATGCGGCACGCACCCTGCCGGAGCCGCTGGTCCTTCCCGCCGGACTCGACCTCCCGGCGCTGCGGGCCCAGGGCGAACGACTGCCCACCGTCTTCCGGACCCTGGTACCGGCGGCCCGCCGCCGCAGTTCCTCGGGCGCGGCCGGTGAGCCGAGCGCGCTGCGCCGCCGACTGGCCTCCCTGCCGCAGGACGAGTGGCAGGGCGTGCTCCTCGACATCGTCCTCGGACGCGTGGCGTCGGTGCTCGGCCACGCGAACGCCCTGACGATCGAGGCGGGCCGGGCCTTCCAGGACCTCGGATTCGACTCACTCACCGCTGTCGAGTTCCGCAACTCGCTGGGCGAGGCGGTCGGCATGCGCCTGCCGGCCACGCTGGTCTTCGACCACCCGACACCGGAAGCCCTCGCTGCCCACCTGCTGCAGGAGGTGGTCGGAGCACAGGACGAACTCACATCGGCGACACCGGTTGTCGTGGCCGACGACGATCCGGTCGTCATCGTCGGGATGGCGTGCCGGTATCCGGGGGGTGTGGCCTCGCCGGAGGACCTGTGGCGGCTGGTGGCGGACGGGGTGGACGCGGTCTCGGAGTTCCCGGCCAACCGAGGCTGGGACATCGGCCAGGTCTTCGACCCGACCGGTGAGCGCCCGAACACCACGTACACCCGTGAGGGCGGCTTCCTGCACGACGCCGACCGTTTCGACCCCGCCTTCTTCGGGATCAGCCCGAACGAGGCGCTGGTGATGGACCCGCAGCAGCGCCTGCTGCTGGAGACCGCCTGGGAGACCTTCGAACGCGCGGGCATCGACCCCGCCACCCTCCGGGGCAGCTCCACCGGTGTCTTCGCCGGCATGATGTACCACGACTACGCCGCCAACAACAGCACGGGCGCCATCGCCTCCGGCCGAGTCTCCTACGTCTTCGGCCTCGAAGGTCCCGCCGTCACCATCGACACGGCTTGCTCGTCGTCGCTGGTCGCGCTGCACCTGGCCGTGCAGGCGCTGCGTTCGGGTGAGTGCTCCCTGGCCCTCGCGGGCGGTGTCGCGGTGATGGCCACGCCTGAGGTGTTCGTCGAGTTCAGTCGGCAGCGCGGGCTCGCCAAGGACGGGCGCTGCCGCTCCTTCGCCGCCGCGACGGACGGCACGGGCTGGGGCGAGGGCGCGGGCATGCTCCTGGTGGAGCGGCTGTCGGACGCGCGTCGCAACGGCCACCCGGTGCTCGCGGTGATCCGGGGCAGTGCCGTCAACCAGGACGGCGCCTCGAACGGCCTGACCGCCCCCAACGGCCCCTCCCAGCAGCGGGTGATCCGCGCGGCGCTGGCCGGCGCGGGGGTCTCCTCGGCCGAGGTGGACGTGGTGGAGGCACACGGGACGGGGACGACGCTGGGTGATCCGATCGAGGCGCAGGCGCTGATCGCCACGTACGGCCAGGAGCGCCCGGCCGATCTTCCGCTGTGGCTGGGTTCGATCAAGTCGAACATGGGTCATACACAGGCTGCGGCGGGCGTTGCGGGGATCATCAAGATGGTCATGGCGATCCGCCACGGCGTCATGCCGAGGACCCTCCACGTCGACGCCCCCACGCCCAACGTGGACTGGGATGCGGGTGCGGTGGAGTTGTTGACGCAGGCGCGTGAGTGGCCGGTGGG
>NZ_JBJZOJ010000099.1:0-16435 GCF_047200655.1 Streptomyces sp. MS06 | reverse complement strand
AGCTTCACGAGCACCGGCTCCGTCTCGCCGTCGACCGTGATTTCCTCGCTGTGGCCCCTTGGGACAGGCCGGTGGGGACCTTCCCGTTCCACCCACTGCGCGAGGGCCGCCAGGCCGCGCTGAAATGCTTGCTGCGCCTTACTCGGGCCCTTCGTCACACGCGTGGCCGCCGGGGCCAGAGACGGCGCCTCAAGCGGCTGCACGCCCAGCCCGGACAGCCGCTCTTGCTGCTCGGTGGACAGCTGCGCCCAGGTGCCCGGCTGCTTCTGCCGCTCCAGCCACCGTCCGATGTCATCGCCGTCCATCAGCACGCCGGGCTGGATCTCGGGCAGGACGCCGTCGGCGTCGACCAGGTCGGCGAGCACGCGGTAGTGGCGCTGCCAGTCCAGCGGCCACGGGCAGTCCCAGTCCGGGTCGATCTCCGTCAGCTGCGCCGCGCGCACGGCGGCCCGCTCCGGGTCCTTGCCCAGGCCGTTCTTCGCGCCCTTCCGCCGGAGATTGGCCATGTGCTGCCCGACGGGCACCATCGCCTCGCCCTCGCCCCACACCGCGTCCTGACGCGGCGCGAGGTGCCCCGTTGCCCGCCGGTACGACCGGAGCGCGGCGAGCTTGGCCTCCCACGCTTCTTCGCCCGGCTCCCAGACCATCCCGGCCTCGGGTGCGTCCAGGAGGACCTTGCGCCGGTCCTCCAGCTCCCCGGCCCGCAGGGCCTTGCGCTGCTGGTGCACCCACCGCCCAAGCGGAAACGCCTTCGTCGCCCCGACCTCGACCTCTACGTCGTAGGGCACGGCGTAGACGCCGGTGATCTCGTTCTCCGCGCGCCAGCGGATCAGGGCCTGGTAGCCCTCCAGCCACACCAGCGACTCCGGCCGGTAGACCCGGGTGCGCAGGAAAGCGGCGATCGTCGCCGCGTCGCGCGGGCTGGAGAAGTGCAGCAGGGCTGACTCGGCAGCAGCGTCGGTGTCGTCCTGCTCCTGGTCCTCGCCCTCGCCGCCGGCCCCGACGATTCGCCCGTCCTCATCGCGCTGGAGGTGGACCTTGCGCTTGCCGCTGGTGAGGGCGCGGGAGGCGAGTTGCTCGACGAGTCGTTCATCATGACTGCGCAGGCCTTGCAAAACGGCTACAAGGGGGCGGAAAGAGGCGCTGGCGACCATGTCGGTGGGGTCCTCGCCGGGCTCCAGGAACACCGGCACGATGATCCTGGCGACCTTGGTGCTGCCGTCTTTGTTGAGCCGGAGGGCGCGGCCGATGTTCTGCACGATCTCGACCTGGGAGCCGCGGGTGTCGGCGAAGCAGACGGCCTCGACTCCGCGCTCGCCGGTGATGTCCACGCCTTCCCCGAGCACGCGAACGCTGGCGAGGAAGGCGCGGTGCACCCGGCGCCCGGCCGCGTCGATGCCGTTGGCGAACTGCCTGATGACCTCGCGCCGCTCGGTCACGAGGTGGTCGCCGCACAGCCACGCCGACCACACACGGTCCGGCGGGACGTGGCGGCCGGCCTCGAGTTCGTAGAACTCCGCGTCGATGGAGGACTTCGGCAGCTTGTCGGCGGCGGCCAGGTCGTCGTCGGTGGCGTCGTTGATGTACAGCTCGGCAGCCGTCTCGGGCAGCTTCTCCGCGAACGCCGCGGCCTCCTCCACCTTCTGGTGGAACGTCATGACGGTCTTGAGGTTCCACTTCGCCGCGTGCTCCAGGAGCGCGGTCTGCAGCAGCGCCAGACGCCGGCCGCGCCGCGCCTCTTCCGACTCCCCGACGACGGGGGAGGGGTCACGGATCTCCAGGACGTCGATCTCGAACCCGGCGAGGATCTCCCGCTCGATCGCCTCCGAGAGCCCGAGCTCCGCGAGCCACGCGCCGTACGTACCCTCCGGATCATCGGCCATGGTCGCGATCTCCGCCTCCTGGCCCTCCGCGCCCTTCTGCGGGCGGGCCGCGGCGAGGATGCGCGGGGTAGCAGTCAGGTAGAGCCGGAAGTCGGCAGGGATCCGCTGGTTGTCGTGGATCGCCGCCCACGGACGACCAAGATCACCGGCGGTTCCGTGGGCCTCGTCCGTTTTACCGGTTGGAGGCGTATATGCGTCGAGGTTGGCCTGCTGCTTTGCGTGACGTACATGTGCGCGTCGGCTGGCCGTCCTCTGGCCGTGCAAGACATCTGACTGGTTGCCAGGTCTCGCTGGAGATTTGAGGTGTGGCGGTGGCCGATGGATCTCGGGCTACCTGCTGTTGCACATCTGCTACACCTCGAGATAGCGTTGCCGTGACCATGGCCACTCCAAGGTCGCGTAAGGCTGTATAAGGGATTAGATTTGGGAAATCATCCAAAATCGGACATTCGCAAGGCGTTGAGTGCGGCCAAGTCGGAGGGTTTGTCAATATCAGAAAATATTAATGGACATCGGTGGGGGGAACTTACTTGTTCGGGGTGTGGTCAATCTCTCCCGATTCACCACTCTCCCCGTAATCCGAGTGTGTTTGCTCGTCGCATAGACGAGTTCGTGAGGCGGCACCGAAAGCACTAGGACTGGCCGGCCTTGGGCGTAAGTCCGAGGCGGGCCCTCCAGTGGGGCGCACTTTCTGGCAGAAATATGGCGCCATGCTGGAGGGCCCGTCCGAACCGCGCCCGAGATGACGTGAAACTGGATCGGACCCAAAAGAAGGAGAATATCGTGCCTGTAGAATGGACATTCACTCTAGCCCTCAACCGGCAGTTGACGCGGGACGAGGCTGACTTTATTGACACCAGCGCCAGCGAGGATCTTCCGCTTTTTGCGGACGGTTCCGTTTCCTACACAATTGGTGGTTCAGGTGTCTCGGAGCTGCATTGCGATGTGGTGGCCAACACGATGCTTGAGGCCGTCGCATTGGTGTCCGGAGAAATCCGCAAGATAAACGGGCTTCGTGCCGCGCGTGTAATCCACGATGACATCGTGACCTTGGATATTGCTGCGCAGCGAGCTGGGCGAAGCCGACAGTCGTTGGTGCAACTGTCGAAAGGTCAGCGAGGGCCGGGGGGATTTCCGCAGCCAGAGGAGAAAGTGGGCGGGACTGCCTTCTATTCATGGCCGAGGATCGCGAACTTCCTTAGGGGGTTGGGTGATGAGATCGCACCTGTTTCACAAGACCTCGTTATCGCCGACCGAGCGCTACGTCTCGTCGACGAGGTGGAAAATGCGGGGTGTGCTGTATCGGCGTCGGTGTGGAGGGCGTTCGGGCTATGCACTGCATAGCCCCGCCCTTCGGGCTTACTCGCGCAAGAGATCGGTATGATTCCCTGGAAATCGCTGAGACGGAGGAGTGTTGCTCTCTTGATCGGTGCCCCACTAGTGTTCGCAGAACGACTGCATACCTTCATTACGAACCCTCAGGCCATCGTGGATCTGCGGCGCTACTTCGGCATCAGTCTGCCGCCCGGCGCGGTGCCGTTCACCGGCAGTCGGTTTGAGCATCTGGCGGGTGGGGGAGACCGGCCGGAGGTCGCTGACCGGATCACGGCGGAGGACCTGGTCGCGGTGCAGACCCTGTCGGTGATCGTTCCGGTGCCGGTCGCGCTGGACATTCTGGAGGGCCGCCTTGGCGCGCGGCTGTCCGGTCTGCTTCACGCCATTCCCAGGGACGTCGACATGGCTGATGCCGACGCGGTCGTCGTGGCCGACGGCTCGCCGGCGGATCAGGCCTGGAGACTGCTCTGCGAGCAGCATGGGGTCAACTGGGTCATCGCCGGGAAGGTCCTGGCCCGCAAACGTCCCCGACTGCTGCCGGTCTACGACCGTGTGGTGCGGTGTGCGCTGGGCCGCCCGCGTCCGTTCTGGCTGTCCTTGCACGCCGCGCTTCGCGAGGACGACGCCGCTTTGCACCGTCAACTGCTCAAGCTGAGGCAGGCAGCGGGGCTGCCGGAGACGGTGAGCGCGCTGCGGGTGTGCGATGTGGCGGTATGGATGAACCACCGGGCTCTGGGCCACGCCTGCCCCTGATGGTGTCTACCGCCAAAGCGGTACCTGAAGGGGCGTTCTGGCGTGTGAGGGTGACGGACTTTAGAAGCTTTTGTCTTTTCGATCTTGAGGGATGCGGGTCGAACGGGAGTCCCGATCGGGTGGTCGCGGGGCGCTGGGCGCATATGAACAGGGCCTCCTGAACAGCTCGTTGGTGTCGAATCACCGAGCAGCAGCAGGAGGCCCTGGTGCAGCAGTCTTGCGTGCGGATGGCCGGGCAGTCCAGCGCGGTCACCTGGGAGTGTGACTGCCTGGCTCACCGGTTCGGAAACGCCGCCGACAACCCGATGCGTGAGCGGCGGTATCCGACGGACATGTCGGACGCGGAGTGGGCCCGGGTCCTGCCGCTGCTGCCGGTGCCGGGCTGGATGCGCGGCCGGGGCGGCCGGCCGGAGGCGTATTGCCACCGTGCCATGCTCGATGCGATCCGGTATCTCGTGGACAACGGGATCAAGTGGCGGGCGATGCCCATCGACTTCCCGCCGTGGGACCGCATCTACGCATTCTTCCGCCGCTGGCGCGACAATGCCCTGGTCAAGGAGTTCCACGACCGGTTGCGCGGACAGGTCCGTGAGGAGCTGGGGCGGGACGCGCAGCCGACGGCCGGGGTGATCGACTCGCAGTCCGTCAAGGCGGACGCCGTCGTCGGCGCGGACAGCCGCGGCTTCGACGGCGGCAAGCTCATCAACGGCCGCAAGCGGCACGTCGTGGTCGACACCCTCGGCCTGCTGCTGGGCGTGATGGTCACCGCCGCGGACATCGGCGACCGCATCGCCGCCCAGGTCCTGCTCGGGCAGGTCGCCGACGCGCACCACCGCCTCGAACTGGTCTGGGCCGGCAGGCGGGCACCGAAAGAGCACTCTTGCGTCGACCGGCCCTGGCCCCGAGCCGTCCTCAACCTCCTTGCTTACGCCCACCTCATCCCCGTCGTCGACGGCGGCATCGCGGTCGACGCCCGTGGCGGACGCCTGCGCGGCGCCGAATGGCGCGCCCACATCGCCGCCCCCGGCCGCGCCTGCATGGAATGCCTGGGCCAGTACGACCCCGCCCACGTCCAAGCCGAACGCGACGGCTCCCTCGACGACCCCGCCTACATCACCGGCCTGCCCGCCGGCCATACGCTGCGCCGCAAGGAGAACGTCTTCGTCTTCTCCCTCAGTGCTGCGGCAGCGCAGCTGAACCAGTTCGTCACGATGACGACCGCGCCGGGCGGGATCGCAGACACCGGCGCCCACCTGTACCACCTGACCACCGCCACCCTCGATCACCGCGAGGACGGCTGCGAGACGGGCTGCCCCTACGACGGCATGCTGCGGGCACTCGGCGACGACGCCCCTGTCACCGTCACGGGACGGCACCGGGCCGCTGAACAGGCCCGCGCTGCCCGTGCCCGTGCGGTACGCCACTGGCCGCTCCGCGCCCGGCGGGCCGTCGACGATCTCCTGCACCGACTCCGCTGAGAACACCCGCCCAGAAGCATCGGGAGGACCACGCATATGCGTTTGGCCCGCCCGGCCCACGAGACCAACACTGAAATCCGCAACAACGTGACACCGGCAGCCGGTAGTTCACAGCAAGTGGTCACACGCACGACGGGAGTGCCGATGGACGCCGCAGAGCGCCTCGCCCAGAAGATCGAAACGCTGAGCAGGATGTTCACGGATGCCGAGCCCGCGTCATTGCGTACCGGCTACCTGGCCACCAACCCTTCGGCCGGGCACCCGGTGCTGCAGGGATCCACCGCGACGGCTCTCGTGCCCCGCTGGAACGAGCACTCCAGCGGCCTGCTGGTGCCCGCCACCTCCGTGCCGCCCGCGCCCATCGACCTGGGCGCGGCGTATCTCACGCCCGATGAGATCTTCGGGTTCGAGCTGCCCGCCGACTACGCCGTGCGCCAACTGGAGCGCCTTCCTCTTGAAGGCGTCATACGGTTCTGCGCCCAGGTGCTCAACGCCCTGGAGCTGCCGGGCGTGTCCGTGCAGGCCGTCGAGACGCACTTCGCCGGCGAGTGGCTGGATGAGCCGGTCCGCAGCCGTGTCCGGAACCTCCTCCGGGACGAGACCCGCAGACTGCTCGTGCCCCAGGCCCTCATGCTGCTGGCCCGCAGGGCCATGGAGGTATCGCCGGACACCGTGCCGGACGACCTACCCGACGGCGACATCGTCGGCGCTCTGTTTAGTCTCACCCAGGTGCTGGGCCACCATCCCGATCCCGGCCCGAGCGTCATCACGGACCGGCCCGGCACACTGGGCCGCGAGCTCATCGCCAACCAGCACTTCCACCGCAGCTGGTCCGTCCCCGGCGTCCTCGCCCGCTACGCACGGCGCTGGCTGCAACTGCCCGCCGAACACCACGGCGAGCCGGGAATCGTCGACCTCAGCCAGACCTACCAGGACTGCACCGGCGCCCGCCTGGAGGACCTGGCGGCCGTCGCCGGCTACCTGTGGCTGCGCACCACGATGGGACGGTTCGTCATCGAGCCGGGCGAACTGGCTGGCCTGACCCTGCCCGCGCAGCGCGTCGAGTCGGTCCTGATGCTGATCACCAACGACCTGCCCGGCATGCGGGAGGCCGTACACGGTGAACGCCCAGAACAGCGCACCGAATGGTCCTTCGACCCCTTCCAGCAGTGGCCCGTGATCCGCCTGCCCGAGGACCGGCTGCTGATCCTCGATCCCCGCCACCTGATCAGCCGGGCCTTCGGGTGGCTGCCGATCTTCGACATCGAGTGCCCGCCGCCGGGGCGTACCAAGCCCACCGGCCACCGCAAGATGGCCGCCCGGGCCAAACAGACCCTGCGCCACTGCAGCGAGGTCTACGTCAGCGAGGTCCTGCACACGATCACCCGCGACGAAGGCACCACACGCCGGGTCTACGACGACGCCGAACTCAAGGCCGCCTACACCGCCCCAGGCCAGCGCATCGCCGACGCCGCGATCGACTATCCCGGCACCTGGATCGTCATCGAGGTCACCACCACCCAGCTACGCCGCGAAGCCCGCACCGCCGTACCCGGCGAATCACAGATCCAGGACATCGACAAACTCGTCGAGGAACTCGAACAGATCGACGCGACCATCACCGCGCTGCGCGGCGACGAGGCCACCCTCACCGGCGCACCTGCTGCTGCCGACGACCGTCGCTTCCTGCCGCTGCTCGTGCTGCCGGAAGGCTTCCCCGTCAACCCCATCACCCTGACCGTGATCCGTGAACGCGCCCGGAGGAAAGGGCTGCTGACGAGGCCGGACACGGACCCGGTGGAGATCGTCGACATCGAAGAACTGGAGATGATCGAGGCCTTGCAGGAAGCCTCCGGCCCCAGCCTCCTCGACATCCAGCGCAGCAAGCAGTCCGGCAGCTTGCGCAACGCCGCCGTACGCGACCACATCCTGCACGTCATGCGAGTACAGCCCGACGCACCAGCCCGACACGCTGGGCTGCTGGACAGTGCCCTCAGGCCACTCGTCAACGCCCTGCCGCAGCCGCATCCGAACTCCACCACCAGCTGATGGCCGGTGCCCCTGCGCGCCCCACCGACCAGCTCGCCGCATGCTTCTCGGGCAGGACCCTTTGGCGCCGCTCACCCGCTCACGATCTCGACGAAGGACGGAGTTCTCATGGCCACTTCCCTCCCAGCGTTCGGTGCTCCCGGTGGAGCATTGCCGCCGTTGGGACAGCGGTTGCGTGTCTTGCTGAGTTCCGAGCCCGTCATCAGTGACCTGCGGCATTACTTCGGCATAGGCTTGCCGCCCGGCGGGATGCCGTTCACCGGGAGCCGGTTCGAGCACCTGGCGGGTGGGGGAGACCGGCCGGAGGTCGCTGACCGGATCACGGCGGAGGACCTGGTCGCGGTGCAGACCTTGTCGGTCACCGTTCCAGCGCCTGTTGCGCTGGACATTCTGGAGGGCCGCCTCGGCGCGCGGCTGTCCGGTCTGCTGCACGCCATTCCCAGGGACATCGACATGGTTGACGCCGACGCGGTCGTCGTGGCCGATGGCTCGCCGGCGGATCAGGCCTGGGGTCTGCTCTGCGAGCAGTACAGGGTCAACTGGGTCATCGCCGGGAAGGTCCTGGCCCGCAAGCGTCCCCGACTGATCCCGGTCTACGACCGAATCGTCCGCTGCGCCGTCGGCCGGCCGCCGTCCTTCTGGCTCGCCCTCCACACCGCGCTGCGCGAGGATGAGGCCGCGTTGCACCGCCAGCTGCTGGAGCTGAGGCAGGCCGCGGGGCTACCCGAGACGGTGAGTGCGCTGCGGGTGTGCGATGTGGCGGTGTGGATGAACCACCGGGCCGTCGGCCATGCCTGCCCCTGAGGATGTCCGCCGCCAACGTGACCCGAGGGGGCGTTCTGGCGTGTGAGGGTGACGGACTTTACCAACCGTCACCTGGGTGTGTGTGACGTTCGCGTGGAGTGGTCCATGGGTGTGGGGGAGGGGTGTGGACTCGGGGCCCGGAGTGCCGCCACCGCGGCGGTGCCCGGTCCGGAGGGGACGGTGCGGGGTGGGTGCTCGGCTGGTGGTGGGCCAGTTGCGGGTGCAGGAGGTCGTCCGTGGGGGCGGGCGGGTGTCCTACACGCTCGTGGACACGGACTGCTCGGTGGTGGCGGAGGCGGACGGGTTCCTGCGTACCTGCCGGGCGGGTACGGACCGGACGTACGCGTATGTGCTGGTAGATCATCTGCGCTGGCTCCGCTTTGCGGGTCTGTCGGTGGAGTCGGTGTCGCTTGAGGATTTGCGGCACTACATGGCGGCACTCGGGGCGGACTATCAGGGGCCGTTCGGGTTGCCGTGGCGGGAGGGGAAGCGCCCGTACGGGCACAGCGCGTTGAAGACCGCGGCGGCCTGCCTGAAGGGCTTCTACCTCCGCCTGGGTATCCACGGCGTGAACCCCACACTGGCCGAGGCGCTGCGGGCAACACGGTTGCCGACCCGGGCGGATCGGCGGCGGGCGATGCTCGGGCACGTCCTGCACAGCATGCCCGCGAACCCCCTGGCTCCGGCGGAGCGGGTGCGCCGGCATCCGAAGATGCTGCCCGAGGGCGCCCGGGATCTGCTACTGGGGGCGGCCTCGTGCGCGCGGGACCGGATGGTGGTCACGTGGCTGGCCGACGGCGGTTTCCGGATCGGTGAGCTGTGCGGGCTGCGCCTGGTCGACCTGCACCTGCGCGAGCAGGCCGCGTGCGGTCAGTGCCGGGGGCCGCATGTGCACATCTGCCACCGCGAGGACAACGCCAACCGGGCCCGGGTCAAGACGAAGACACCCTGGGTCTGGCAGGACAACTCCGTCAGCGGCGGGACGGTGCGCCGGGCGAGCCCGGCGATGATCCACACCTACTTCGAGTACATCACCACCCAGTACCCCGCCCAGAGCGCTCACGGCATGCTCCTGGTCAGCCTGCACGGTCCCTCCCGAGGCCAGCCGTGGACCACCGCCGCGGCCCGGGGCATGCTGCGCCGGGCCGCGGCCCGTGGTCAGATCGGCCGGGTGGTCCCGCATGCTTTCCGGCACAGCTTCGCCACCGCGGTGCTGGACGCCGCACGGGGCAACGCGGTGATCGCCCGGGAGGCCGGCGGTTGGGCCTCGGCCGCGACCGTCGAGCAGGTCTACGGCCACGTGGACGTCCACGACCCGGTCTTCACCGCGGCACTGGAGCAGGTGTGGGGGACACGGCCGTGATCCCGCTGACGCTGCTGCCCGGCCGCACCGAGACCACCCGCATCGGCCGCGACCGGCTCGAACTGCTCACAGCCCTCATCGAGGCCCCCGCATTCGACCCGCTCTTCCGCGACACACTGATCTTCATCCCGCCTTACCACCCGGTCTACGCCTGGCAGTGCGCTGTTGACGGCTGCCTGCGTATCCGCCGGGTCAGCCACAACCTGTGCAACACGCACAACCTGGAGTGGGAGCAGGCCGAGCGGGCGGGGCAGACCAAGCGAGCCTTCATGGACGCGGCCACCGCTCTGCCCGCCGCGCGGGGAGTGGATTACGGCCGGTGCCTGATCTGTCCCGACCGTCCGGCGATCAGTCCCGCTACCCGGCTGTGCCAGCAGCACCAGACCAGGTGGCAGTACGGCGAGGCAGTCGGCATAGACCGCGCCCGGTTCGAGGACTGGTCCCGTACCCAGCGCCCGCTTCCCGGCTACGGCCTGTGCACGGCGCGGTGCCCGTTTTTGGCCTGCACTTCGCTGGGGCTGTGTCTGCAGCATCTGAACCGGTACAAGATCGACAACCGCCCCGGAGACGCCCGGTCGCACAACTCACGCGGCCCCCTCAAGGACGGCCGGCCGCTCCCGGTGGCCTACGGCGACGAGGAGGCATTCCGCGCCTGGTGCGCCACCGCGGAGCCGGTCACGCAGCCAGGGCTGGTCAACCTCCACTGCCTGCCCCCGCTGGTGCGGGCCGAGATCCAGTGGGGCCTGCACGCCCATGCCCAGTCCGCGCAGCACTCCGAGTGGACCACCAACGGCATCAGGAATCTCGTCAGGTACTGCTGGCGGGGCAGCATCACGTCCCTGATGGATTTGCACGACGGAGGCTACAAAGACCTGACGCGCAAGCAGATGGACTCCGAGGTCCGAAAGATCATCTGGGAAGTCGTCAGCGGGCTGCGCTGCGTCTACTACAGCCCCTCGGACACCAAGGACGCCGGCTTCCTGGAGACTGATCACTTCGGACGGCGCTTCAAGAACGCCCAGAGCCACTTCGATATCACCGCCGTACCGCAGAGGTGGCTGCGCGACCTGCTCTGGGACCATCTCGCCGAGTGGCTCCGATCCCCTCAGTGCCCCCGCACCAGAGGCCCTTTCGACCAGATGCGCCGCGCCGCAGTCGAGCTGGGCGTCTTCCTCCAGGCTGACGCCCCCGACGCCGGCCATGACCCCGCCGTGCTGCGCCGTGAGCATGCCGAGCGGTTCGTCGCCGACCAGCGCCACCGTGCCCGCCACGGCCTGCCGTCCCTGGGCTTGGTCCTGGTCGACGGACGATCCCCCACCGTCACCGACCTGAGCTGCCAATTCGTCTTCAACCAGGCCCGCAAGTTGCTCTACAGCGCCATCACCGCCGGCCACGCCGAACGCCTCGGTATCGACACCGGTTTCCTGACCGCCATCCCCTTCGGCGGCACCGGTCTCAAGCAGCGCTCCCGCAACCCCTTCAGTGACGACGTTGCCCGCGCGCTGATGGACGAGACCAACCTGCGCCGCCTGGAGGAACTGGACCTCAACGACCGGGGCCTGCGGGACATCTGGGAGACCATCGTCGCCACCGGGCGCCGCTGCAGCGAGGTTGTCGGACTGCGGCTGGACTGCATCGGCCGCTACCGCGGCCTGGCCATGCTGTGGCACGACCAGACCAAGGTCGGCAACTACAACGAGGGCATCCGCATCCCCGAACCCGTCTACCAGCGCCTGGATGCCCGCCGCACCAAGACACTCCAGCTCTTCGAAAAGCGCTACGGCCGCACCCCGGCAGCTGCCGAACGCCCCGGCCTGGCCCTGTTCCCCTCCCGCATCCGCAACCCCAACGGCCGGCAGCCAATCTCCTACGGGCACTTCAACCAGCGCTTCAAGACCTGGATCGAAGGTCTCGACCTCGGCGGCGCGTACGTCGCTCACCAGGCCCGCCACACCCTGGCCACCAACCTGCTGCGCGCCGGCGCCACACTCACCCACATCCGCCGCTACCTCGGCCAGCTCTCCGAACGCATGGCCGAGCACTACGTGAAGATCACCAACAGCGACCTCGAAGACGTCCTGAACACCATCTGGGTGGCCGGGCCCGGCGCACCCAACCCAGGCGAACTCCTCTCCGGCGACACCACCCCCATGGACCGCGAGACAGCCCTCGCCCTGGCCCTGGACCTCTCCCGCCGCAGCACCCCCGCCGACGGCGGCTTCTGCACCTACCAACCCGTCGTCGACGGCGGATCCTGCCCCTGGAAACTCGACTGCGAGAACTGCGACAACTTCGTCCTCTCCGGCGCAGACCTCCTCTACTGGCGACGCAAAGCCGAACAGTGGCGCTCCATCGCCGAGAACGCCCCCGACGACGCCACCGCCGACTACCTCCACACCGTCTTCGAACCCACCGCCAAGGCCATCAAAGGACTCGAGCAGGCCCTGGCCGCCCTCGGCATCCTCGACGAAGCCCTCACCCTCGACCTGCGGCGCCCCCAGGACTACTTCCACCGCACCTGGAGCACCGCCTTCCGCGCCCGAGACCTCGCCGCACTGCAGGCATCCGGCCCGGATGCCACAGGGAAGCCATGAGTACGTCCCGCACCGACGCGGCCGTCCGGGCCCGCCGCCACGCCACGCAGGAGATGCTCGAACGCCTCCAGGCCGCCCTGGCGGCCGCGGCACGCGACCATACGCCTGTCACCGTCGCAGCCCTTGCCCGTACCGCCCGCGTCTCACGCACCTTCCTCTACCAAAACCAGCAGGCCAGAGCCCTGATCGAGCAGGCCAACCGCGTAGACAGAGCTCACCCCGCGGTCTCCGAAAGCGGCAGCCGCGCCCAGCCCGCCTGGAGAGAACGTGCACTCAACGCCGAAGACGCACTCGCCCAGGCCCACCGCGAAATCCGCACCCAGCGCACCCACATCGCAGAACTCCTCGGCAAGATCCGCGACCTCGAACACGATCTCCCCGAAGGCTCACTTCAGCGCATCGTCACCGAGAACACCACGCTGAAGCAGCACGTACGACAGCTCACCCAGGACAACCAGCAGATCCAAGAACGCCTGACCAGTGCACGCCAGAACAACCGCTTCATGGACAAACGCATCGCCGACCTTGAAGCCCAACTCGCTCCCTACCTCACCACCCCGCCCCCGCGCCCCTGACCCAGCCTCGGATCATTGCCAAACGGGACGGGACCTTGCCGATGGGAGCGTCACGCCCACTCGATGCCCAGCTCCCGCAGTGCGTCGAGCTGGTCCTGGGCGAGCTTGTCCCGCCTCGATTTGGTGTTGGAGACCCACACACCCAATTTCACGGCCACCGGCTCCGTCTCGCCGTCGACCGCGATCTCTTCGCTGTGGCCGCGCGGTACAGGCCGGTGAGCACCTTCTCGTTCCACCCACTGCGCGAGGGCCGTCAGGCCGCGCTGGAACGCCTGCTGCGCCTTGCTCGGGCCCTTCGTCGCACGCGTAGCCGCAGGGGCCGGAGACGGCGCCTGGGCGGGCTTGATGCCCAGCTTGGACAGCCGCTCCTGCTGCTCGGTCGACAGCTGCGCCCAAGTACCCGGCTGGGACTGCCGCTGGAGCCAGCGCCCGATATCGTCGCCGCCGAAGAGGACGCCCGGAGCGATGTCGGGCAGGTGGCCGTCGGCGTCGACGAGGTCGGCGAGGACACGGTAGTGGCGTTGCCAGTCCAGTGGCCAGGGGCAGTTCCAGTCCGGGTCGATCGCGGCCAGTTGCCGCGCGCGCTCCGCCGCACGCTCGGGGTCCTTTCCGAGGCCGCCCTTGCGGCGGAGGTTGGCCATGTGCTGCCCAACGGGTACCAGCCCCCCGGCCTCGCTCTCGCCCCACACCTGGTCCTGGCGGGGTGCGAGGTGGCCTGTGGCCTGCCGGTAGGAGCGGAGTGCGGCGAGTTTGTTCTCCCACGCCTCTTCGCCCGGCTCCCAGACCATCCCGGCCTCGGGAGCGTCCAGGAGCTCCTTGCGCCGCGGCTCCAGTTCCCCGGCCCGCAGTGCCTTTCGCTGCTGGTGCACCCACCTCCCCAGCGGGAAAGCCTTTGTCACGCCGACCTCGACCTCGGTGTCGTAGGGGACGGCGTAGAGGCCAGTGATGTGGTTCCCCTTCCGCCAGTGGAGCAGGGCTTGGTAGCCCTCCAGCCACACCAGGGACTCCGGCCGGTAGACCCGGGTGCGCAGGAAAGCCGCGATGGTCGCCGCGTCACGCGGGCTGGAGAAGTGGAGCAGGGCCGACTCGGCAGCGGCGTCGGTGTCGCCTTCCTCCTGGTCCTCGCCGTCGCCCTCGCCGCCGGTCCCGACGATCCGCCCGTCCTCG
Organism: Streptomyces sp. MS06; assembly: GCF_047200655.1. Classification (NCBI taxonomy): domain Bacteria; kingdom Bacillati; phylum Actinomycetota; class Actinomycetes; order Kitasatosporales; family Streptomycetaceae; genus Streptomyces; species Streptomyces sp. MS06. The sequence continues at coordinate 2,434 of NZ_JBJZOJ010000099.1, read as the reverse complement.
TCACGCCGGACGTGGACCTTGCGCTTGCCGCTGGTGAGTGCCCGTGAGGCGAGCTGTTCGACCAGACGTTCGTCATGCGAACGCAGGCCCTGGAGGACCGCCACAAGGGGGCGGAAGCTGGCACTGGCGACCATGTCCGTGGGGTCCTCGCCGGGCTCCAGGAAGACGGGCACGATGATCCGCGCGACCTTCGTGGAGCCGTCGCGGTTCAACCTGAGTGCCCGGCCGATGTTCTGCACGATCTCCACCTGAGAGCCGCGGGTATCGGCGAAGCACACGGCCTCGACTCCCCGCTCGCCGGTGATGTCGACACCTTCCCCGAGAACGCGAACGCTGGCGAGGAAGGCGCGGTGGACCCGGCGTCCGGCCGCGTCGATGCCGTTGGCGAACTGCCGCAGCACCTCGCGCCGCTCGGTCACGAGGTGGTCGCCGCACAGCCACGCCGACCACACCCGGTCCGGAGGTACGTGGCGGCCAGCCTCGAGCTCGTAGAACTCCGCGTCGATAGACGACGCGGGGAGCCGGTCCGCGGCCGCCAGGTCGTCGCCGGAGACGTCGTTCACGTACAACTCGGCGGCCGTCTCCGGCAGCTTCTCCGCGAAAGCCGCGGCCTCCTCGACCTTCTGGTGGAACGTCATGACCGTACGCAGGTTGTACGCCGCGGCGTGTTCCAGGAGGGCGGTCTGAAGCAGCGCGAGGCGCCGGCCCCGCAGCGCCTCCTCCGACAGCCCGAGCACGGGCGAGGGGTCGCGGATCTCCAGCACGTCGATCTCGAATCCGGCGAGGATTTCGCGCTCGATTGCCTCCGAGAGCCCGAGCTCGGCAAGCCAGGGCCCGTAGGTTTCCGAGTCCTGGCCCATTGACGCGATCTCGAGTTCCTCGCTGTCCGCGCCTTTCTGCGGCCGGGGAGCCGCCAGGATGCGTGGGGTGGCAGTGAGGTAGAGCCGGAAGTCGGCGGGGATGCGGGCGTTGTCGTGGATCGCCGCCCATGGCCTGCCAAGATCGCCTGCGGTTGAGTGGGCCTCATCGATGATGGCGAGCGAAAAACCGTCCATCCGCTGTCCGTACAGGCGCTCTCCACCCGCCAGAGCGGCCTCCAACGGCCCGCGAACGCGCCCCTGGCCCGTCGGGTCGTCGAAGTCCTCTCGGTCCACGAGCGAGGCGTACGTGGCGAACACGATGACCGGCCCGTGCCCGGCCCACAGGGCGAGCTGGATCGGGTTGGTGGTGGTGCGTACGCCCAGTTCGTTCAGGACCGGGTCGTTCTCCAGCGAGCACACGGCCACCATCGGGGCCCGGTGGCCCATCAGGCGCCACGCCTGGGCGGTCTGCGCGAGCAGGTCCAGGGTCGGCACGGTCACGAGGATCCGGCCGCCCCGGAAGCACTCCAGCGCGCACGCAGCCGCCGTGATCGTCTTGCCCGAACCGGTCGCTGACACGATCGTGCCCCGGGCACCCTGAGGGGGCACAGATGACCCCCCAGGGAATCCCACCCACTTTCGGAAAGCCGACTTCTGGTCTACCTGATGTTCCTTGAGCTGAATCACAGGACTCTAGGCCCCCTTTCAAAGGCATAGAAAAAGGATCAGATATGGCCACGGTGCAAGATAGAGCGAACTGCGGCTTCAAAGGCGCGTACGGCTGCAGCGTGCTCGCTACGGGCCGCCTCCCAAGCCTCATGCTGCCCGTACGAACTCCTCAGCTGCATGTAGGACGTGATGAGGCGTGAAGCCTGAGCGCTGAGCTGCTCGCTGCCCGGTGTCATAAAGAATCGAGTGGTCAGTTCGTATCGGAGAGGGTCAGGAGAAGGAACTTGAGTCATCGAGACATCGCCTGCGACGGCATCGAGGAGCTGACCACACAAGCGGTTGTACATAGAGGAGAGTTGAGCAGCTGCCTCCACGAGCCGCAAAACCTCTTGCACACGCTTCTCGACCCTGCGTCGTATAGCATCTCCGAGAAGGACAAGCGATCCGCCGATCACAGCGGCCACCAACGCCAATAACTGATCCATCAGTTCCTTCCAATCCCATACTGGGGATGTCCCTTGTTTTCGCCAACGGTACATGGTGCATCAACCTGAGGCAGCCACTACACTGGAACCCGACACGAACGAGCGACCTTTCCCCCTTGCAGCCAGCCGGGCCCGCGTCAGCGGGCCCCAGCGGTTCTGGAGGCGCAGCCGGAAGGACCGTCAGGAGGGGGAGCGCAGCGGACCCGCCGACCAGGCTGGAGCGAAGCAGAGGCCTGGTAGCGGGACGGAGTCCCGCCGGTCCGGGAGCGCAGCGGACGGACCGTCACCCTGCCTGCGCAGCAGGCAGGGTGTGCGGGTGGCGCAGGCACCCGCCAGCGCTCACGCGGAGCGGGAGCGCAACACCCGCGCGCAGCGCGGGTGTTCGCTTGCACATCGCGCAGCGATGTGGTACCCGCTCCG